>DASVMA010000133.1:0-2360 GCA_036384595.1 Cellulomonas sp.
GTGACGGTGCTGGTCGCCGGGTCGATCACGTCGACCTCGCCGATCACGAAGTCCACGTGGTCGGCCAGGAACTTGTGCCGTGAGCGCGTGACCTGCTTGGGCGAGTACGTCCCGAACGGCAGGAACAGGTAGCCGGGTTGGTACGGATGGACGTCGTCGCGGTCGACGACCGTGATGTCCCACGTGCCGACGTCGAGTCGGCGTCGCAGCTTGTTGACGATCATGGTCCCGGCCGTGCCGGCGCCGAGCACCAGCAGTCGCTTCTTCACGGCTCACTCCTTCGTGTGGGGGGTGTCCCCTTGCCTCACATCACGCTACGGAGCCGTGGCGACGGATCGAGTGACCAAGGTCCCAGGTACCCCATGGGGTATATGTCTGGGGTCCGTCGGCAAGACTGACCCCGTGCGCTTCCAACCGGTGTCCGCCACTGCTCTCGTCGAGCACGTCGTCGCTCTCGTGCTGCAGCGCGACGCCGCTCAGCGGTGGCGGCTCGCGGTCGACGGCCCGCCCGCGACCCGACCCCAGGACCTCGCGGATGCGCTCGAGGCTCCGCTGCGTGCGCACGGTCGGCCCGTCGTCCGGGCACACGCGGACGACTTCCTCCGGCCCGCGTCGCTGCGCTGGGAGCACGGTCGTCGCGACGCCGACGCGTTCTACACCGATCGCCTCGACCTCGGTGCGCTGTCACGCGAGCTGCTCGACCCGTTCGGTCCGGACGGCTCGGGGCGGTTCGTGCCGTCCTACTGGGACGCGTCGCGCGAGCGCGCAACCCGCGCACCCCACGAGCGGGCGGCGGCGGGGACCGTCCTCGTCCTCGACGGCAGCCTGCTGCTCGGACGCGGCCTCGCGCTCGACCTGACGGTCCACCTGTCGGTGCGCCCCGACACGCTCGCTCGCAGGACGCCGCCCGACGAGCAGTGGACCCTGCCCGCATTCACGCGGTACGAGCAGGACTCCGCACCCGAACGCCTCGCTGACGTCGTGGTCCGCGTCGACGACCCGCGGCATCCCGCCCTCCGGATCGATCCCTGAGGAAGCCCGACGTGGCGGCCGCCGCGACGTCAGCCCGCGATCGCGTTGACGACCCGTCCGAACACAGCCGGTGCGCGGTGCGCCAGCGGCACGATCGCTCCGCGGGCCGGCGACGAGGCCCAGGCCAGCAGGCCGGTCGTCAGGAGCCAGTAGTCCCGCGTGACGTGGGCCCAGGCCCGCTCGTAGCCGGCCGGGTCGTCGAGGTGCGCGATGGCGGCGGCAGCCTGGGCGAACCCGATCCGCAGGCCCTCACCGGTCAGGGCGTCGACGTAGCCCGACGCGTCGCCGACCAGGCGCACGTTGCCGATCGTGCGCCGGACGCTGCGTTGACGCAGCGGGCCGGCACCGCGCACCGACCCCGCGGCCCGGGCGCCCGCGAGGTGCTCGACGAGCTCGGGGAACTCGGTCAGAGCGGCGTCGTAGTCCACCGACCGCGGCCCGAGCAGCGCGATCCCGACGAGGTCCTCGGCCACCGGCGTGACGTACGCCTCGGCGCGGCGCCCCCAGTAGACCTCGACGAAGTCGCTCCACGCCGGGACGACGAAGTGCCGGCGCAACCCGTAACGGGACGGGACCCGGAGGCGTCCGGACGGCTCAGACGGCACCTGCAGCCCGGTGCGGCGCCGCACGGTCGAGTGCAGCCCGTCGCACGCCAGGAGCCATCGGGCGCGAACCCCGGCGGCCTCGACCATGCCCGGGCCGTCCGTCACGGTGCCGAGACGACCCGTCACGTGATCGACCCCGAGCTCGAGGCTCCGGTCGAGCATCGCGGTGTGGAGCGCGGTGCGCCGCACGCCCCGGCCGAACCCTGAGCCGAACTCGTGCTCGGCGTGCCGGTGCGTGTTGCGGTAGCTGATCCCGACGATGCGGTGCCCCGGGGGATCGACACCCAGACGTTCGAGCGCCGCGAGCGCCCCCGGCATGAGGCCCTCGCCGCACGCCTTGTCGATCGGTGCGGTGCGCGGCTCCACGACGATGACGCTCAGGCCGACCAGCCGCGCCTCGATCGCGGCGGCGAGCCCGACCGGCCCGCCACCGATGACGAGCACGTCCGCGTCCAGGTGGGCGCTCACGGGCGCTCGCTGCGGGTCGCCACAGAGGGTGCGGCACCGAGCGGGAGCAGTCCCAGCGCACGCTCCTCGGCGGGGATGCGGAATCGCCCCAGGAGCACGGCGTTCAGCACGGCGAACACCAGCGCGGTCACCCACGCGGTGTGGATGAGGGGGAGGGCGAGCCCCTCGACGACGACGGCGACGTAGTTGGGGTGCCGGAGCCACCGGTAGGGGCCCGAGGCTACGAGCGGCAGACCAGGGACGATGATCACGCGC
>DASVMA010000134.1:0-3749 GCA_036384595.1 Cellulomonas sp.
CCGGCTGGAACCGCTCGGCGGCCCAGACACCCATCTGGCACGTGACCGACGACAGCACGAGGACCGTCGTGTTCATCGCGGCGAACGTGAGGTTGAGCTTCGGCGTCTGCGCCGCCCACTCACCAGGCACAGCGCCGCGGAGGCTGAAGTACATGGCGAAGAGGCCGGCGAAGAACATGAGCTCGCTCGCGAGCCACACGATCGTCCCCACCGACACGGGGTTGGGGCGGTTGACGCTCACGTGTGGTGCGGTGCGGGGGGCAGCCGTTGCGGTCGACACGTTGGCCATTATGGCTGATCGCGGACGCGCATGGGTCGTTAGGCCTAGATGACACTCGCGGGATATGTCACATCGTCAGTTCCGGGTGGCTCCGGCGCGCTTGCTCGACGGCGGGAGCGTCGGGCCGCCCCGACGTGCCAAGATGCCTTTCAGGCAGGTCGACGACGAGTGAGGATGCACCATGGCAACCGCCGAGCAGCACGATCAGCAGGGCACGGACGGCGTGGAGGGCGCGCCGGGCGCCGCCCCCACGATCCTTCTGTACAGCGATGACGTCGACACACGTGAGCAGGTCAGGCTCGCCGTGGGGCGTCGGTTGGGGCGCGGTGCACCGGACATCCGCTGGGTCGAGGTGGCCACCGCCGCCGAGGTCATCCGGCAGGTCGAGCTCGGCGGGTTCGACCTGCTCGTGCTCGACGGCGAGGCCGGCAAGGTCGGCGGCATGGGCATCGCCCGCCAGCTCAAGGACGAGATCTACAACTGCCCGCCGGTCCTGCTGCTGACCGGGCGCGAGCAGGACGCATGGCTCGGGTCCTGGTCGCAGGCGGACGCTGTCGTGAGCCGTCCGATCGACCCCGTCCAGCTGCCCCGGGTCGTGGCCGATCTCATCGCTGCGCGTGCGCTGACGGCATGAGCGTCGCGCCGACCTGGTCCGACGTGCTGACGGCCCTCGTCGCGCGGACGGACCTCACGCCCGAGCAGGCGGCCTGGGCGATGGGCGAGATCATGACCGGGGACGCGTCTCCGGTGCGTGTCGCGGGCTTCCTTGTCGCGCTGCGCAGCAAGGGCGAGACGGCCGAGGAGTTCGGGGCCCTCGCCGACACGATGCTCGCGCACGCAGTGCGGATCGACGTCCCCGGGCGCACGGTCGACATCGTCGGCACGGGTGGGGACCGCGCCCACACGGTGAACATCTCGACGATGGCCTCGATCGTGATCGCCGGGACCGGGCTGCGCGTCGTCAAGCACGGGGCACGAGCCTCGTCGTCGTCCACCGGGTCGGCCGACGTGCTCGAGGCGCTGGGCATCCGGCTCGACCACACCGTCGGGCGGGTCGCCGAGCTCGCGACCGAGGTCGGCATCACGTTCTGCTTCGCTCAGGTGTTCCACCCGGCGATGCGCCACGCCGCCGTCGCGCGCCGTGAGCTGGGCATCGCCACGGCGTTCAACTTCCTCGGCCCGGTCACCAATCCCGCGTCACCGGCATCGGCGGCCATCGGCGTCGCCGACGCACGGATGGCGGTGCTCATGGCGCGTGTGCTGGCGCAGCGGGGGACGAGCGCGCTCGTCTTCCGCAACGACGACGGCCTCGACGAGCTCGCCCCCACCGCCGGCTCGACGGTGTGGGAGGTGCGCGACGGACTCGTGGTCGAGCACCGTCTCGACGCTGTCGCCGACCTCGGGCTCACCGCCGTGGAGGTCGCGGACCTTCGCGGCGGCGAGTCCGAGCTCAACGCCGGCGTCGTCCGGGCCGTGCTGGCTGGCGAGCTCGTCCCGGCGCGCGAGACGGTGCTGCTGAACGCCGCGGCGGCGCTGGTCGCTGACGGGACGCTGCCAGGTACCGGCCAGGGGAGCCTCGTCGAACGCCTGCGAGCCGGTCTGCGGCTCGCAGGCGAGTCGGTGGACTCAGGGGCCGCACTCGACGTCCTCGAGCGGTGGAGGGCGGCTTCCGCCGCATCCTGACCGCGCCGCCGCATCCTGACCGCTCGGTGACCGCGGGTCGTCGCCGAGGTGGGTCGGCGCGCGGCCCCGCGGCGAGTGACCCGTCGGTGTGGCTCAGTCGTCCAGACCGAGCGAGAACGCCTCGTCGAGGTCGTGCTTCGAGTACGTCCGGAACGCGATGTACGTCTGGGTCCGCAGCACGCCTTCGACCTTGCTCAGGTGATCGGCGATGACGTCGGCGAGCTGGTCGTGCTCCCGCACCCGCACGAGCGCGATGAGGTCGACCTCGCCGGTCACGGAGTAGACCTCGCTCACGCCGGGAACCTCGGCGATCGCGGCCGCGACCTCAGGGATACGGGCGGCGTCGGTGTCGATGAGGACGATGGCAGTCAGCATGCGGCCATCATGCCGCTCCCACGGCGTCTGCGTGCAGATGCGGTGCCGTCGCGTCGTCGGTGGACGTCACGGCAAGGTAGGCCGAGACGGAGGCCGCCGTGGCCTCGGCACCGGCGCACGACTGCGCGCTGCGCACCGGGCACGCCCATCCCTCGGGGGCCTCGACGAGCCGTACGCCCGGCGAGTCGAGCCATGCGAGCAGCAGGTCGGCCTCCTCGGGGTGCCCGGCCGGCGCAGGGGCCACAGGGCGTTCCACGTGCTCGGCCGAGAGGCGCAGCGACTCGATGACGGGCCAGGGGTCGTCGGTGCGATCCACTCGCGCCGTGGCTGCCAGGCGCGCATACCGGATGAGCACGACCTCCCAGCCGCCGTCGGAGGACCTCCGCGCAGCGACGAGCTCGGGGCACGCGGACAGGGGCGCGAGCCGCTGCGTGCGAGCGGCGCCCCGCAGGAATGCGGTCAGCCTGTCCCGGACGGCTCCTGCCTCCTCGAACCGCTCCTGCGCGACGAGGCTCGCGATCCGCGTGGCGTGCGCCCCGACGACCGCTGACGGGTCGGAGAGCATGGCGACCCGGACGTCCTGGACGACGTCGGCGTAGACGTCCGGGCCCTGGTGACCTGTGCACGGTGCGGCGCAGCGTCCCATCTCGGCGAGCGCGCACGCGCTGGCTCCCGGGGCTGCGACGAGCGGCAGCCGGGGCGAGCACTGCCGGATCGCGAACGTCTCGTGGAGGGCGTCGATCGCGGACTGCGCCGCGGCCTGCGAGGAGAACGGCCCGATGTGGGCCGAGACCGTGCCGCTCGTGGCCCCGCGCTCACCGGCGTCGACCCGGACCTCGCGGACGATGGAGAGCCGGGGGAACGGCTCGTGGGTCAGCCGCACCCAGGGCATGCGCTCAGGGAAGCGTGAGCGTCGGTTGTACCGCGGCGAGTGCTGCGCGATCAGCCGGAGCTCACGTACCTGCGCCTCGAGCGGCGTCGCGCACACGACCGGTGTCACGGCGTGCGCGATCCGCACCATCTCGGTCATGCGGGCCCGTTTCTCCGCGGCCGTGAAGTAGCTGCGGACGCGGGTGCGGATCGACGTCGACGTCCCGACGTACAGGACCTCGTCGTGCGGGCCACGGAACATGTAGACCCCGGGCGCGTCGGGCAGCCCGTCGGCGAGGTGACGCTTGCGGCGGACGTCGGAGGGGACCGGGTCGGTCGCGGATGCCAGGTCCTCGAGGTGCGTGATGCCGAGCGGCGCGAGCCGGCTGAGCAGGGCGTGCAGCACGTCGACGGTGGCGCGCGCGTCGGACAGGGCTCGGTGGTCGGGCGTGACGGTCGCCCGGAACAGGGCCGCGAGCGTGCCGAGCTTGTGGTTCGGGGCCTCGTCACGGGTCACGACGCGGCGCGCCAGGCGCACCGT
>DASVMA010000135.1:0-12862 GCA_036384595.1 Cellulomonas sp.
AGGACCACTGGAAGGTCATGCACGGTCTGGCGAAGCACGCCGACGACGGTGACGCCTTCGAGTCGATCTGGGTCTACGACCACTTCCATGCGGTGCCCGAGCCCAACGGCGAGGCCACCCACGAGGCATGGAGCCTCATCAACGCGTACGCCGCGAGCACCTCACGCGTCCGCCTCGGCCAGATGTGCACCTGCATGGCGTACCGGAACCCGGCCTACCTGGCCAAGGTCGCCACGACAGCGGACATCATCTCCGGCGGCCGCGTCGAGATGGGCATCGGGGCCGGCTGGTACGAGCACGAGTGGCGCGCATTCGGCTACGGGTTCCCGCGCGCCGGCGAGCGCATCGCGATGCTCGACGAGGGCATCCAGATCTTCAAGCAGATGTGGACGAACGGCACCGCGACCCTCGACGGGGTGCACTACAAGGTCGACGGCGCGCAGCTGTCCCCGCTGCCCCTGCAGCTCGACGGCCCACCCCTGTGGATCGCGGGCGGCGGCGAGAAGAAGACCCTGCGCATCGCTGCCGAGCACGCGGCCTACACGAACTTCGACGGCTCGCCCGAGGGGTTCGCGCACAAGTCGGCGATCCTGCGCGGGCACTGCGAGGACATCGGCCGCAACTTCGACGAGATCACGCGCTCGGCCAACTACAACGTGGTCATCGGCAGCACCGAGGCGGAGGTCGACGACCGCATCGCCTGGATCGAGGAGCACTACAGCCTCACGGTGCCCGACAAGGCTCCCGGCGTCGCCGAGGAGTTCCGCAACGGCCCCCTCGTCGGTACGCCCGAGCAGATCGTCGAGAAGCTGCGCGAGCTCGAGAAGCTCGGCATGACCTACGCGATCACCTACTTCGCCGAGGCCGCCTACGACCGCTCGGGCATCGAGCTGTTCGAGCGCGAGGTCGTCCCGGCGTTTCGCTGACGTCTGTGCCGTCGTACGGCTCAGTCGCTCTCGGCGACGACGACCGCCGACGCGATGCCGGCGTCGTGCGAGATCGACAGGTGGAACCGGACGACCCCGAGCTCGGCGGCCCGGGCCGCGACCGTCCCGCGCGTCTCGACGACCGGCTGACCGCCGCTCACGCGGTGCACCGTCGCGTCCTGCCAGCTCATGCCGGCCGGGGCACCCAGGGACTTCGCGATGGCCTCCTTCGCCGCGAACCTCGCTGCGAGCGACGCGGGCGGCAGGTCCCGCTCGTCCGCCGTGAAGAGCCGAGCTCGTAGCCGCGGCGCCCGCTCGAGCGTCGCGAGGAAGCGCGCGACGTCCACGACATCGATCCCGACGCCGACGATCACGCGACGCCGCTCACTCGACCGTGACGGACTTCGCCAGGTTGCGCGGCTGGTCGACGTCGAGCCCACGAGAGGTCGCGAGCTCGCACGCGAAGATCTGCAGCGGCACGACCGTGAGCAGCGGAGCGAGCAGGACCGGCGACTGCGGGACGTAGAACACCTCGTCGGCGAACGGTCGCACGGCCTCGTCACCTTCCTCGGCGATCACGAGCGTGCGGGCACCGCGCGCGCGGATCTCCTGGATGTTCGAGACGACCTTCGAGTGCAGCGAGTCCCGGCCACGGGGTGAGGGGACGATGACGAACACCGGCTGCCCGGGCTCGATGAGCGCGATGGGACCGTGCTTGAGCTCCCCCGCCGCGAACCCCTCGGCGTGGATGTAGGCGAGCTCCTTGAGCTTGAGCGCACCCTCCATCGCGACCGGGAACCCGACGTGCCGACCGAGGAACAGCACCGAGGACGTGTCAGCCATCCACCGCGCGATCTCGCGGACGCGTCCGGCCTGGTCGAGGACCAGCTGGATCTTGGCGGGCATCTGGCGCAGCTCGTCGAGGATCGCCGAGATCTCGTCGGGGAACTTGTTGCCGCGCAGCTGCGCGAGGTAGAGACCCAGGAGGTACGCGGCAGTGATCTGCGCGAGGAACGCCTTGGTCGAGGCGACGGCGATCTCGGGGCCGGCGTGCGTGTAGAGGACCGCGTCGGACTCACGCGGGATCGTCGACCCGTGCGTGTTGACGATCGCCAGGACCTTCGCGCCCTGCTCGCGCGCGTGGCGGACCGCCATGAGTGTGTCCATCGTCTCGCCGGACTGCGAGATCGCGACGACGAGGGTCTTCTCGTTGACGACCGGGTCGCGGTACCGGAACTCGTGCGCGAGCTCGACCTCGACCGGGATGCGGCACCAGTGCTCGATCGCGTACTTGGCGACGTGCCCGGCGTAGGCCGCCGTCCCGCAGGCGATGACGATGATCTTGTCGATCGAGCGGAGCACGGCCTCGTCGATGCGCAGGTCGTCGAGGACGAGGCGCCCCGCGAGGTCCGTGCGCCCGAGGAGCGTGTCGGCGACCGCCTTCGGCTGGTCGTGGATCTCCTTGTCCATGAACGAGCGGAAGCCGCCCTTCTCGGCGGCGGCGGCGTCCCAGTCGACGGTGTAGCGCCGTCCCTGCGCCGGACCGCCCGCGAAGTCGGTCACGACGACCGACGTCGGGGTGATCGTCACGACCTGGTCCTGATCGAGCTCGAGCGCGTCCTTGGTCTGCGCGATGAACGCGGACACGTCCGACCCCAGGAAGTTCTCGCCGTCGCCGAGCCCGACGACCAGCGGCGAGTCGTGCCGGGCGCCGACGACGACGTCGGGGATGTCGGCGTGCACCGCGAGCAGCGTGAACGTGCCCTGCAGTCGCTGGACGACCGCGGTCAGGGCGGCGGTCAGGTCGCCGTGCACGTCGTAGGCACCGGCGAGCAGGTGCGCCACGACCTCGGTGTCCGTCTCGGAGGTGAACGTCGTGCCGGCAGCCAGCAGCTCGGCCTTGAGCGCGACGAAGTTCTCGACGATGCCGTTGTGGATGACCGCGACCTTGCCGACGACGTGCGGGTGCGCGTTGACGTCGGTGGGGCCGCCGTGCGTCGCCCACCGCGTGTGCCCGATGGCCGCTGTCGAGGCGGGCAGCGGGTCGAGGTCGAGGGCGTCGATGAGGTTGACGAGCTTGCCGGCCTTCTTGGTCACCGCGAGCTTCCCGTCGCCCGTCCCGGTCAGCGCGACGCCCGCCGAGTCGTACCCGCGGTACTCGAGGCGCCGCAGGCCCCCCAGGACGACCTCGAGGGGGCGCCCGTTGGGCTGCTGGCTGCCGACGTATCCGACGATTCCGCACATGGCGGGGAGTCTACCGGGGCGCCGCCTCGGGCCGGTCTGCTTGGCCAGGCCCCGGTCCGCGCATTGCGCTGGCCCGCCCATCGCCCATCGCGCCATCCGCGCACCCGGCGATCGTGCACAATCGGTGCGTGCCGCACAGTGCCGACCCCGTCCCGTCCACGCCGTACGTCGAGCTCGACCGGCAGGCGTGGACCCGGCTCTCGGCGTCCACCCCCCTGCCGCTGACCGATGCGGACGTGACGCGCCTGCGCGGTCTCGGGGACCCGATCGACCTGGCGGAGGTCGACGCGATCTACCGTCCGATCTCCCGTCTCCTCGATCTCTACGTCGCTGCGACGCGCGGGCTCCACGAGGCGTCGAGCACGTTCCTGCGCGAGGACACGGGCAGCACCCCGTTCGTCATCGGCGTGGCCGGGTCGGTCGCCGTGGGCAAGTCGACGACGGCGCGGCTGCTGCGCGAGCTCATGGCGCGTTGGCCCGCCACCCCGCACGTCGAGCTGCTCACCACCGACGGCTTCCTCTACCCCAACGCCGAGCTCGAGCGCCGCGGCCTCATGGACCGCAAGGGCTTCCCCGAGTCGTACGACCGCCGCGCGCTCGTCCGGTTCGTCTCGAGGGTCAAGGCCGGTCGCCCCGAGGTCCGGGCACCCGTCTACGACCACCTGACCTACGACATCGTCCCGGGCGCCGAGGTCGTCGTGCGCCGGCCCGACGTGCTCATCGTCGAGGGGCTCAACGTCCTGCAGCCTGCTCGACCCGCGGCCGAGGGCACGTCGAGCCTGGCGGTGAGCGACTTCTTCGACTTCTCGATCTACGTCGATGCCCGCACCCCGGACGTCCGCCAGTGGTACGTCGACCGCTTCCTGTCCCTCCGGAGCACCGCGTTCGCGCGGCCCGAGTCGTTCTTCCACCGGTACGCGTCGCTGTCCGACGACGAGGCCGTCGACCGTGCGGAGGGGATCTGGGACGCGATCAACGCGCCGAACCTCGTGCAGAACATCCTGCCGACCCGCAGCCGCGCGACCCTCGTGCTGACGAAGGGCGCCGACCACTCGGTCCAGCGGGTTCGCCTGCGCAAGCTTTGACGCCGCTCGCCGCGGTGACGGCCGGGTGGTGTCAGCCGACGGTCGGCTGCGCGGTCGGCTGCGCCGTGGGCCTCGCGGTCGGGCTGACCTTCGCACGCGACGCCGCGAGATGCACCCGGTAGTGCGTGACCTCGATCTCCGCCAACGCGGAGACCGCCGTGCGGACCGCCGCCGTGGGCGCTCCGCACGCGTCGACGGGCGGCGCCGGCCGGACCGCCCTACCGAGCGCGTCCACGAGCCAGAGCTCGGACGCCGCGAAGTCGGTCGCCGGGCACAGCTGGTCGCCGGTCGACCTCGGGCGCGGTGCGGCGAGCGCCGTCAGCAGCGGAGCGAGGTCACCCTCGAGGTGGCGCACCGTGATGGCGTCCCACACGCCCTGCGCGTCGGTCAGCCGCTCGCCTGTGGTGCACTCCACGACGCTCACGGGTTCGAATCCTGCCGGGACCGAGCCCCGCTCGGGCACGTCGGGGTGCGAGGTCGCGGACAGCTCGCGTGCGTCCGCCCGCAGCCCGAGGTCGGCGATGACCTGCGGCGCCAGGCAGTCGGCCGCCGCCGCGACCGTCGCGGGTGAGGGGATCGGCGACGTGTCGGACGAGCAGCCGACGAGCAGTGTCAGGGCTGCGGCGACGGTCGCGAGGCGCGCAGCAGTCTGGCCGCGCATGTCTCACCACCTCGGTCTCGTCCGTCGGCACGCACCCCACGGGGAGCGGGCTGACGGCCACGACGACGACCTGCGGAGGTGTGCAGGGGACGACCACGTCGTGCCCCCTGCGTCGAGCCTAGACACGCCCGATGGACGCAGACCGCGGTGAGACCAGATCGTTAGCAGCCAGGGCGGATCGTTGTGCGGACGTGACCGTGGAGCCGACGGAACGGCAGCCGGCCACCGACGTGGGGCTACGAACCCGCCGACGGATGCGGCTCGGCGGCTGCCGGTGCCGCCGCTCCCCCGGGCTTGGGCGTCGCATCAGCGGCGCGCCGCGAGGCCCGCCTCTGGTCCAGGGCGACGGGCGCGTCCCCCGCTGGGAGGAACCGACGCAGCGCCCAGTCGATGACCAGTCCCACGACGATCCCGACGACGATCCCGACAACGACGGCGATGACCGGGTGCCCCTTGAGCCACGCTCCCGTACCGATGCCGATCGCCGTTCCGTACGCCGCCCAGGTCAGGCCCGCGAGCGCTGTGAGGCCGACGAACCGTCGACGTGGGAAGCCGAGCGCGCCTGCCGTCATGTTCACCGCGACGCGACCGACCGGGATGTAGCGCGCTGCCAGGATGAACGACGACCCGCGGTGCGCGAGCGCGTTCTCGGCCCACGCGAGCGCCTTGCGGCCCTTGCGCCCTCGGAACAGGCGCACCCGATGGAGGTCGACCCTCGTCCCGATCGTGTAGGCGATCTGGTCACCGGTGAAGGCGCCGAACGCAGCGACCGGGATCAGCACGGCGATCGCCGGTTCACCGGTCGACGCCGCAAGCGCCGCGAGCGCGATCACGACCGACTCGCTGGGGATCGGGGGGAAGAACCCGTCGATCGTCGCGAACACGTACAGCGCGACGTAGACCCACGGCGAACCGGCGAGCGCGAGGATCCAGTGCTCGAGCACCGTGCATCAGCTCCAGGGATCGGGTGGGCGCGGACCGGTCGGGATGTCGATCTCTACGGTAGGGCGGTCACGGTCCGGGCGGAACACGGCATGACCCTGAACCGACCCCTACCCACCCCTGACCCGACCCTGCCGTTCGACGGGTCGCCATGTCGTCCCCCCGTCGGATGACATGGCGCGCGGGCCGTCCACCGGACGTCGGACTCCACGGTCCTGGCGCTGCGCCCCTGCAGGTCACGCCAGGTCGAAACCGAGCTCCCGCGCCGCCGTGAGAGGTCTCGGCTCACTGGCCCAGTGCGCCCCGAGCCGGTCGGCTGCGGCGAGCGAACGCAGCTGGGCCCGGTCGATGTACAGCGTCCCGCCGAGGTGGTCGGTCTCGTGCTGCACGATGCGCGCGGGCCAGCCGCTGACGACCTCGTCGAGCGGGGTACCCATCTCGTCGGTGCCTGTGAGTCGCACGGTCCGCAGCCGCGGCACGACCGCCTGGTACCCGACGACGCTCAGGCAGCCCTCGTAGAAGCCGACGCGCTGCTCGTCCCCCTCGGCCGCCGTGTAGCGAGGGTTGACCAGCACACGGAACTCGAGCACGGGCCGCTCGCGCACGCGCTCGATCTCAGGGTCGATCGTCCCCGGGTCCTCGAGCACCGCGATCGCGAGGGGCAGACCGATCTGGGGCGCGGCGAGGCCCACCCCGGGCGCCAGGCGCATCGTGCGCTGCATGACGGCCACGAGGGCTGCGAGCGTGGCGTCGTCCAGCTGACCGTCGTACGGCTCCGCCACGGCGCGCAGCACGGGATGCCCCACCTGGACGATGCCGACCGTCCCGGTCGCCGACTGCTCAGCCTCGGTCAGCAGCTCCTCGACGATCCCCCGCACGGCGGAGGCCGGCACGTTCACAGTGCGAGGCGGTCGCGGACGATGTCGGCCAGTCGTCCGGCGATGCGATCCGCATCGGGCTGGCTCGCGGCCTCGACCATGACCCGCACGAGCGGCTCGGTGCCCGACGGCCGCAGCAGCACCCGACCGGTCTCACCGAGCTCGACCTCCGAGGTCCGCACCGCCTCGGCGAGGACCTCGTCGGTCGTGGTGCGCGCGCGGTCGACGCCCGAGACGTTCACGAGGGTCTGCGGCAGGCGCTGCACCGTGGACGCGAGCTTGGCGAGGTTGCGGCCGGTGCCCGCGACGCGCGCCGCGAGCTGGAGAGCCGTGAGGACGCCATCGCCGGTCGTGGCGTGCTCCGCCATGATGACGTGGCCCGACTGCTCTCCGCCGAGGGAGTAGCCGCCGGCTCGCATCGCCTCGAGGACGTACCGGTCGCCGACGCCGGTGACGAGCGTGCGGATACCCTCGGCCGTCATCGCGAGGCGAAGACCGAGGTTGCTCATGACGGTCGCGACGAGCGTGTCGTCCACGAGCCGACCGCTCTCGCGCATGGCGATCGCGAGGACGCCCATGATCTGGTCGCCGTCCACGAGCCGGCCCGTGTGGTCGACCGCGAGGCAGCGATCGGCGTCCCCGTCGAACGCGACACCCAGGTCGGCCTCGGAGGCGACGACGACGGCCTGCAGCTGCTCGGGGTGCGTCGACCCGCACTTCTCGTTGATGTTGCGCCCGTCGGGCGAGGCGTTGATGACGACGACGTCCGCGCCTGCGGCCCGCAGGGCCTCCGGACCGACCATGCTCGCAGCGCCGTTCGCGCAGTCCACCGCGATGCGCAGACCCGTGAGGCCCACGTCGATCGTGGACACGAGGTGGTTGACGTAGGACGTGCCGGCGCTGCCGTTGTCGAGCCGGACCCGCCCGACATCCGCGCCGACCGGGTGCGCCCAGTCCTGGCCGAGCAGGCCCTCGATCTCGATCTCGAGGTCGTCGTCGAGCTTGAGCCCGCCGCGCGCCAGGAACTTGATCCCGTTGTCGGGCATCGCGTTGTGCGATGCCGAGAGCACGACGCCGAGATCGACCCCGAGGGTGGCCGTCAGGTAGGCGACAGCGGGCGTCGGGAGGACGCCGACGTCGAGCACGTCCACACCCGCACTGGCGAGACCGGCCGCGACGGCGGCAGTGAGGAACTCCCCGGACACCCGCGAGTCGCGGCCGACGATCGCCCGCGGACGGTGCCCGGCGAACTCGCCCTGCGCGGCAAGCACCCGCGCGGCGGCGACCGAGAGCCCGAGCGCGAGCTCGGCAGTCACGTCGCGGTTGGCGAGGCCTCGGACCCCATCGGTACCGAACAGTCGACCCATCAGCTGACTCCTTCGTCGTTCCCGCGCAGCTGCTCGTGCAGTCGCCCGTGACCCGCCATCGTCCGTTCCGGCGCCCGACCGCTCGTCACACGGTACGACGTCGTGACATGCCGATGGCCCCGACGGTCGTCGTGACCGTCGGAGCCATCGGGCCCACGCGCAGGGATCAGCGCTTGGAGTACTGCGGGGCCTTGCGGGCCTTCTTGAGGCCGGCCTTCTTGCGCTCGACGACGCGCGAGTCGCGCATCAGGAAGCCGGCCTTCTTCAGTGCCGGACGGTTGGCTTCCTCATCGATCTTGTTGAGCGCGCGGGCGATGCCGAGGCGCAGCGCACCGGCCTGCCCGCTGACGCCACCACCGGTGATGCGGGCGACGATGTCGAAGCGACCCTCGACGTCGACCAGCTTCAGCGGCGAGTTCACGAGCTGCTGGTGCACCTTGTTCGGGAAGTAGTCCTCGATCGTGCGACCGTTGATCTTCCACTGGCCGGTGCCGGGGACCAGGCGCACGCGGGCGATGGCCTCCTTGCGACGGCCGAGCGCCTGGGCAGGCGCCGTGATGCTCTGGCCGCGGCCCGTGGGGGCAACCGTCTCAGAGGTGTAGCTGGTGGGCGTGTCGTCGCCCTCAAGGTCGATGTCGACCGTGGTCTCGGCCACTGGTGGTGTCCTCGCGTCCTGTGTCGTGAATGCTGGCAGTGGCCGAGGCCTACTGCGCTACCTGGGTGATGACGAACGGCTTGGGCTGCTGGGCCGCGTGCGGGTGCTCCGAACCGACGTACACCTTGAGCTTCGAGAGCTGGGCACGAGCGAGCGAGCTCTTCGGGAGCATGCCGCGGACGGCCTTCTCGATCGCGCGCTCAGGGTGCTTCTCGAGGAGCTCGGCGTAGGTGGTCGCACGCAGACCGCCCGGGTAGCCCGAGTGACGGTAGGCGAGCTTGGTCTCGCGCTTGTTGCCGGTGAGGGCGATCTTCTCCGCGTTGATGACGATGACGAAGTCGCCGCCGTCGACGTGAGGAGCAAAGGTCGCCTTGTGCTTGCCGCGCAGCAACGTGGCCACGTGGGTGGCCAGGCGACCCAGGACGACATCGTTCGCGTCGATGATGTGCCAGGTCCGCTCGACGTCGCCGGGCTTCGGGGTGTACGTGCGCACGGTCTAAGCCTTCGTTTCGTATAGCTGGATGTGTCCACAGCGATGGCCCGCAGGAGGCGGACCCGCCGATGAGTGCTGTCGGTGGAGCATCCCTGGGGGCCGGCGAGTGGGAGCACCGAACCTGACCGTCCGTACTGCGGCCTGCGGATCTGCCGGGAGCAGCTGCTCCTTGCGATCCTCAGAAGCGGCCTCAGTGTGGACGGGAGACGCACAACGACACACCAGAGTAGCCGCCGCCGTGCCGCAGGGTCAAAACGCTCCGACGGCGCTCCCCGTCGTCCGCCCCTGCGAGCGCTCTCGGGAACACCATCGGAGCGCCCACGGCAGGTGCGCCTACCGTGCCCGCTTGACCCGCCCGGAGTCCCACACGGCCCCGGGCGTCTCGACGACCTCGCCGTCCGCCCCGAACACGAGGAACCGGTCGAAGCCCCGCGCGAACCACCGGTCGTGCGTCACCGCAATGACCGTCCCCTCGAACGCCTCGAGACCCGCCTCGAGCGCCTCGGCCGAGTGCAGGTCCAGGTTGTCGGTCGGCTCGTCGAGCAGAAGCAGGGTCGCACCGCCGAGCTCGAGGAGGAGGATCTGGAACCGCGCCTGCTGCCCGCCGGACAGCGTCTCGTAGCTCTGCTCGGCCGCCGCGACGAGCTCGTAGCGGTCGAGCGCCTTGCTGGCCGGCTCGCGCCCCATCCCCGCGCGGTGCCCGTCGCCGCGGTGCAGGATCTCCAGCAGCGTGCGCCCCACGAGCTCGGCGTGGTCGTGGTTCTGCGCGAACCAGCCGGGCCGGACCCGCGACCCGAGCACGACGCGCCCGTTGTGGACGACGGGCGTGACGTCGACGTCGCCCGCAGGCTCGTGCTCGGGCGACGGGTCGGAGCCACCCGTCGCGAGCAGCCGCAGGAAGTGCGACTTGCCCGAGCCGTTGGAGCCCAGCACCGCGATGCGCTCGCCGAACCAGACCTCAAGGTCGAACGGCTTCATGAGCCCCGTGAGCTCGAGGTCGGTCGCGACGACGGCCCGTTTGGCCGTGCGTCCGCCGCGCAGCCGGACCCGGACGTTCTGCTCGCGCGCCATGACCTGCGGCGGACCCGCCTCCTCGAACTTCCGCAGCCGCGTCTGGGCCGCGGAGTAGCGCGAGGCGAGCCCGTCGTTGAAGGCGGCCTTGTTCTTGAGGGTGAACACGAGCTCCTTGAGCTTCGCGTGCTCCTCGTCCCAGCGCCGCAGGAGCTCCTCGAGCCGGGAACGCCGGTCCTCGCGCGCCTCGGGATAGCTCCCGAAGCCGCCGCCGTGCACCCAGATGCTCGACCCGGACGCCGTCGGCTCGAGGGTGGCGATCTGGGTCGCGGTGTGCGCGAGCAGCTCCCGGTCGTGGCTCACGAACAGCACGGTCTTGGGGGACGCCGCGAGCTGGGTCTCGAGCCAACGCTTGGTCGGCACGTCGAGGTAGTTGTCGGGCTCGTCGAGCAGCAGGACCTCCTCCGGTCCGCGCAGCAGCGCCTCGAGGACCAGCCGCTTCTGCTCACCGCCGGACAGGGTGCGCACCTCGCGGTACTGCGCCGCGTCGAACCCGATGGACAGCACGGCGTCGGTGACCTTGTCCCAGCCCGCCTCGGCCTCGTAGCCGCCGACGTCGGCCCAGTCGACGAGCGCTGTCGCGTACCGCATCTGGGAGGGCTCGTCGTCGACCTCCATGATCGCGGTCTCGGCCGCCGCGAGCTCGACGGCGGCGTCACGCACGCCCGCCGGGGCCAGCGACGCGAGCAGGTCCCGGATCGAGCGCCCGTCGTCGATGCGTCCGACCATCTGGCGCATGATCCCCAGACCGCCGCTGCGCACGACCGTGCCGCCGTGAGCGGCCTCGTCGCCCGCCACGATCCGCAGCAGCGTCGTCTTGCCCGCCCCGTTGGGCCCCACGAGCGCCACCTTGGCACCGTCGGCCACACGCAGGTCGACCTCGTCGAGGAGGGGGCGCCCGTCGGGTAGGAAGTAGCTCACGGCGCTGATGTCGAGGTGTCCCACGCCGACCAGTGTCGCTGCCGACGTATGGGCGCGTCGAACTCATAGGCCGCGCAGGGTGGCCCGTCTGGTGCCATCGTGGAGCCATGAGCAACGACACGTCTGCCGCGGACAACGAACTCACCGGCGGCTCCGAGGGCGACAGCGACCAGCTGCCGATGGAGGACACGCTCCTGGACCGTGGGGTCGACGACCTGCTCGACGAGGGGTACGTCGCGCCCGAGCGGGAGCGCACCAACCACTACGGCGAGACCGCGTGGGAGCAGAAGCACCGCGAGACGCTCGACCAGCGCCTCGCGGAGGAGGAGCCCGAGGTGTGGACCGTCCACCCGCGCACGGACCCGGCGCGCGAGCCCGACCGTGCGGGCCGGCTCGTCGCGGACGAGCAGGCTGTCGAGGCGGGCGGCAACGACGAGTTCGCGATCGACGCGGGGATCTCCGGCGGCGCCGCCAGCGCCGAGGAGGCCGCGGTGCACCTCATCGAGGAGGAGTACACGACCGAGGAGGACGTTCCCGACGAGGAGGGCGACGAGGCCTGAGCCGCCCCGGTCGCGTCAGCAGGGCGTCGTCAGCCCGGTCTCGTCAGCCCGGTCTCGTCAGCAGGGTTCGGACGCCGCGTCCAGGTCGCGCCGCAGCGCGTCGACGTCCTCGGCCGACCGGATCGCGCGCGTGCGCTCCGCGCGCGCCCCGAGCTCGTCGTCGGCCGGGTAGGTGACCTCCTCGAGCGTGAGTCCCAGCGCCGGGACGACGACGTTGCCGGGGTCGCGCTGCCGGCCCGCGAGCAGGTCGGCCGGCCAGCGCACCTCGCGGCGCCCCTCCCCGACCGCGAGGCTCGCGCCGACGAGCGCACGCACCATGCTGTGGCAGAACGCGTCCGCCTGCACGTGCGCGACGACGAGGCCGGCGTCCGGCCCGTCGACGGGCCGCTGCCACGTCAGCACCTCGAGCGTGCGGATCGTCGTCGCCCCCACGCGTGGTCGGCAGAACGCCGCGAAGTCGTGACGCCCGAGCAGCGCCCGCGCCGCGGCGTCCATCGCCTCGTCGTCGAGCTGGTGCGAGTGCCACAGGACGTGCGACCGACGCAGCGGGTCGCGGAGCGTCGCGTCGTCGCACACCCGGTAGACGTACCGGCGGCGCAGCGCCGAGAAGCGCGCGTCGAAACCCGGGTGGGCGACGCTGACACGGTGCGCGACGACATCGGGAGGCAGCAGGCCGCCGAGCCGGGTGACGAGTACGTCCTCGGCACTGCGGCTCGACCGCCCAGGGACCGCGAGCCATGTGTCGGCCGGGACGTCGACGTGCGCGACCTGACCGCGCGCGTGCACCCCCGCGTCCGTACGCCCCGCGACCGTCACCCGCAGGTGGTCGAGGTGCAGCACCGTCGCAAGCGTCTCCTCGAGCACGCCTTGGACGGTGCGCAGCGCCGGCTGCACCGCCCAGCCGGCGAACCGGGTGCCGTCGTACGCGAGGTCGAGTCGGAGCCGAACCGTGTTCACGCCCGACACGGTAGCCCGCTCCGGCCCCCGCTACCGTGAGCAGGTGACATCGAGCACACCCGTCGCACCGAGCGGCCGCCCCCTCTTCACTCTTGCCGTCGA
>DASVMA010000136.1:0-3201 GCA_036384595.1 Cellulomonas sp.
GCCTCGAGGTACGTCAGTCGGTCGCGGGGGAACGCGGCGTCGATCGCGGACCCGAGCCGGGCGAACGCCAGGACCTGGCGCGGTGACCGGGCGAGGATCCGGGCCATCGACGGGATCACGCCGAGCTTGCGGGTGACGGGGAGCGGGTGCGCACCCGGCGGGTAGGAGACCGCGACGCCGGCGATCCCGGCGGCGTCGCGCACCGCGAGGACCGTGCCGAACCGGATGGCGTCGCGGACGATGTAGCCGTAGAACGCCTGCAGCGCCTCGTGCCGGACCCGCGCGTCGGGCAGGACATGGGTGAAGCCGGGGTCGTCGGTCAAGGCAGCGGTCAGGACGTGGGCGGCCGCATCGGCGTAGGCGGCCTCCAGGATCGTCGGCGCGTCGAGGTCCATCGCACCAGGGTTGCGCGCTCTTGGACGGCAGTCCACCGACCGAAGTCCCGGGGTCACCGCGTACCGTGCTGGGGAGACCGGGGCAGCGCACGGCAGGCTCGCTGGGCCGACCGCGGAGGAGGACCCGTGAACTGGTGGCAGATCGCGCTCGGCGTCGTCGGCGGACTGCTGCTCGTGTACGTCGTGCTGCTGGGGCTGCTGTGGCAGTACGCCCGCACGCACCCGGACACCGTGCAGGCGCGCGACGCCCTGCGGCTCGTCCCCGACCTGCTGCGGCTGCTGCGCTCGCTCGCCGCCGACCCCGCCGTCCCGCGGCGCTCGCGCGTGGGGCTCGTCCTGCTGCTCGCCTACCTGCTCATGCCGTTCGACCTGGTCCCGGACATGATCCCGGTCATCGGGTACGCCGACGACGTCGTCGTGGTCGCGCTCGTCCTGCGTGCGGTGGTCAGGGCCGCGGGTCCCGACGCGCTCGTCCGGCACTGGTCGGGGACGCCGCAGGGGCTCGCGGTCGTCGCTCGGCTGGCCGGGATCGCGGTGCCGTCCGACGCGTGAGGCGCACGGCCGCCCCCGCGATCTCATCGGCCGGGGCCGTGCCCACGCACCCGGCAGCGCGGCGCTACGCTCGCGCTCGTAGACCGGGACCGGGCCCCCCCAAGGCCCCGCGAGAGACGGACGACGATGGCGCTCACTGACGAGACCCCCCGCACGAACCGCTTCACCGACCCGCTCGGGACGGCGATCCCGTCGACCGTCCCGACCCACTGGTACAACCTCAACGCCGACTTCCCGGAGCCCGTCCCGCCGCACCTGCACCCCGGGACGCGCGAGCCGCTGACCCCGCCGGACCTCGCCCCGCTCTTCCCGATGGCCCTCATCGAGCAGGAGGTCGCGACCGAGCGGTACATCGAGATCCCGCAGGCCGTCCGCGAGATCTACGCGCTGTGGCGGCCGTCGCCGCTGATCCGCGCGGCCCGGCTCGAGCGCGCGATCGGCACGAAGGCCCGGATCTACTACAAGTACGAGGGCGTGAGCCCGGTCGGCTCGCACAAGCCCAACACCGCCGTCGCGCAGGCGTACTACAACGCCGTCGAGGGCATCACGCGCCTGACGACCGAGACGGGTGCCGGTCAGTGGGGTGCGTCGCTCGCGATGGCGTGCTCGCTGCTCGGCCTGACGTGCGAGGTGTGGCAGGTCCGCGCGTCGTACGACTCCAAGCCGTACCGCCGGTTCCAGATGGAGACGTACGGGAGCGTGTGCCACCCGTCGCCGTCGGACCTGACCGAGGCCGGCCGCGCGATCCTTGCCGAGCTGCCCGACACGACCGGCTCGCTCGGGATGGCCATCAGCGAGGCCGTCGAGGCCGCCGCGAAGGACCCGGGTGCGCACTACGCGCTGGGCAGCGTGCTCAACCATGTGATGCTGCACCAGACGGTCATCGGCCAGGAGGCGCTCGTCCAGCTCGCCGCGGCGGGCGAGGTCCAGGCCGACGTGGCGTTCGCGTGCGCGGGTGGCGGCTCGAACCTCGCGGGCCTGACGTTCCCGCTCATCGGGCAGAACCTGCGCGAGGGGACGACGACGCGTTCCGTCGCGTGCGAGCCCGCCGCGTGCCCGTCGCTCACGCAGGGCGAGTACCGCTACGACTTCGGCGACGTCGCCGGGCTGACCCCGCTGCTGAAGATGTACACGCTCGGCAAGGACTTCGTCCCGCCCGCGATCCACGCCGGTGGCCTGCGGTACCACGGCATGTCGCCGATGGTGTCGCACGCCGTGAACCTCGGGCTCATGGACGCGGTCGCGATCGAGCAGGACGTCGCGTTCGCTGCCGGGATCGAGTTCGCCCGGGCCGAGGGGATCATCCCGGCGCCCGAGTCGACGCATGCGGTGGCGGCAGCGCTTGCGTACGCGCGGACGGTGACCGAGCCCGAGGTCATCCTCATCGGGCTGTCCGGGAATGGCGTGCTCGACCTGCCGGCGTACTCGTCGTACGTGTGAGGCGCGTCGTCGCCCGTGCGAGGCGTGCGCGGGACGTGTGACGTCCGCGGGCGACGACCGGCCCCTCCGCCGGTCGTCGCCCGCGGCTCGTTCAGGCCTTCGTGGCCCGGACGATCGCGCCGTGCATGCCCGGTGCGACCTCGTGCGTGAACTCGACGGTCGCGTCCGTGAAGCCCACGGCCGCGAGGCCCTCGAGGTACTCGGACCGGGACAGCGCACCCGCGACGCAGCCGACGAAGCTGCCGCGCTCGGCACGTTGGCCGGTGGTCACGTGGTCCTCGGCGACGACGTCGGACACGCCGAGCCGCCCGCCCGGGACGAGCAGGCGGTACATCTCCGCGAGGACGGCGGGCTTGTCGACCGACAGGTTGATGACGCAGTTGGAGATGATCACGTCGATGCTGGCATCGGGCAGCGGGACCGCCTCGATGCGACCCTCGAGGAACTCGACGTTCGTGGCGCCGGCCTTCGCGGCGTTGGAGCGGGCGAGTGCGAGCATCTCCGGGGTCATGTCGACGCCGTACGCGAACCCGGTCGGCCCGACGCGGCGCGCGGAGAGCAGCACGTCGATGCCGCCGCCTGAGCCGAGGTCGAGGACCCTCTCGCCGGGCAGCAGGTCGGCGACGGCTGTCGGGTTGCCGCAGCCGAGGCTCGCGAGGTAGGCGGTGTCGGGCAGCGTGGCGACGTCGGCGGCGTCGTAGAGCAGGCCGCCGAACTGCTCTCCGCCGTCGAGCGCGATCGGCGTGCCGCAGCAGGCCGCGGGTGACACGTCGGTGACGGCGAGGGCTGCGCGGGCGTAGGTGCTGCGGACCTG
>DASVMA010000137.1:0-1778 GCA_036384595.1 Cellulomonas sp.
GGCTCGTCGAGCAGGTCTGGGTCGGTGACTCCCACTCGGTGACGATGAACTCGCCCCGGATGGTGACCGCGCTCAGCCGACGTCCCGGCGGCCTCTGGATCTGCCACCTCGGGCCCCGGATCATGTACTCGGTCGCGACCAACGGACTGCCTCCCGCGTTGCTGCGGACGATGCGGATGATCGGGAGCAGCCGCCGCGCGCAGGACATCGTCTGGGGCTTCAGCTTCGGCGAGATCGACGTCCGCTGCCACCTGGCCCCGCGCATGGCCGACCCTGAGGTCGCACTCGCGTTCGTCCCGGCCTACCTGCAGCGCATCCACGAGGCCGCGACGCTGGCGGGAGCACGTCGGGCCCTGCTTCTCGTCCCGCCACCGCAGAGCGACGGGTTCCACGAGGAGTTCGGCTTCCCGATCGTCGGCACCATCGAGGAGCGCGTCGCTGCCAACCTCGCGCTCCGCGACGCCCTCGTGAGCGCCGCGGCCGAGCTTCCGGCCGACGGGGCAGAACTGCACCTCGTCGACCTGACCGACGACCTCTCCGACGAGCGCGGTGCGATCAACGAGGCGCTGACCTACGACGGGCTGCACGCGAACGACGCCGGCCGGGAGGTCTTCCGCCGACGCGTAGGCGAGGTTCTCGACTCCGCGGCGAACGGCGCCCCGGCATGACCGCGCCGGCCGGGCCCCGCACGGTGCAGCACTGCCCGGCGTGCCGGTCCGACGCAGTCCGGGTGGGCCCGCAGTCGCACCGCACGGGTCTCGTCGTCGCCCGCTGCCGCACGTGTGGTGCGCAGTTCCTCGTCGACGACAACCCCGCGGACGTCACCGAGGTGATCGGGACCGACGAGGTCTCCGTCGAGTACGTGAACACCTGGGTCGACCACAAGCGCGAGGGCGTCGGACCCCGCGCGTGGCACGACGTCCTGGCAGCGCTGGTGCGCGAGACCGACACCGGCCAGCGCCCGCCGAGGCTGTACGACGTGGGCGCGGGCGGCGGCGAGTTCCTCGCGGTGGCCCGGGACGAGTACGGCTTCGAGGTGTCCGGCAACGACATCATGGAAGGCGCCGTCACGGTCGCCCGTGAGCGCAGCGGGATCGAGCTGGACCTCGGCGACCTCGCGCAGCTCGATCACGAGGACGACTACGACGCGGTGACGATGTGGTGCGTGCTCGCGCACGTCCCGGACGGCGAGCAGCTGCTGCGCGAGGTGCACCGGATGCTCGTGCCCGGTGGCGTCCTCTACCTCCAGACCCCGCACAACACCGTGCCCGATCGCAGCCTGCTCGCGGCCCGAACGCTCACCCGCGGCCGCGCGACCCGGCTCTCCGACCGCCGGCTCGCCGGCAACGGCCACCACCGGATCCTGCACACGCCCCGGAGCATGACCCGGCTCCTGGAACGAGCCGGGTTCACCGACGCCCGGGTCGTCCCGCAGGCGCGCTACTCGATGTCGTCCGTGGCCTACTTGCGCTCCCTCCGCGCGCCGGAGCCGGTCCTGCGGCCAGCCGCCTGGCTGATGGATCGCGCCATCGCCAGCCCGCTGGCGCCGCGGATCACTCTCGACGTGTGGGCTCGCAAGCCGCGGTGAGCACCGGGACGCCCCGCGTCCCACCAGCACCGATAGCATCGGCCCGTGCGCGACCGACTCTCGACCCTGGTCTTCCTGCTGCCCCCGAGCCGCCTGAAGAACCGTCTGCTCAACCTGCTCGGCCACGACATCCACCCGACCGCGGTGATCGGCATCTGCCTCGTCCACGGGGTGGCACGGTTCGAGCTGG
>DASVMA010000138.1:0-7055 GCA_036384595.1 Cellulomonas sp.
CACCTCGGAGGTGGAGGCGAGGATGAACCGCGCACCCTTGACCCGGGCGAGCCCGAGTGCGTGCAGCGTGCCGATCGACCCGACCTTGAGCGTCTCGATCGGCAGCTGCAGGTAGTCGATCGGGGACGCGGGCGACGCGAAGTGCAGGACCGCGTCGACGTTGCCCGTCACGGTGACGAGCTCCGTCACGTCGCACTCGCGAAGGTCGAACAGATCGCTTCCCTCGAGGTGTGCGACGTTGGCGGGCGAGCCGGTGACGAAGTTGTCCAGGCACACCACGTGGGTGCCGCGCGCGACGAGCTCGGTGCACAGGTGGCTCCCCAGGAAGCCCGCCCCGCCAGTGATCACCACACGGTCCAGGCGGCGAGGGCGCGCGCCACGCAGGTCGGTTCGGTTCACGTCTGCTGCTCTCGTCAACTCCGAACCGCGCTCTGCTTGACGGCTTCGCCCATGGTCGCACGCCGGTGCGCCGGTGTCGTCTGACGGCCACCGCCGGAGGCCCGACGCCGTGACAGTGGCCCCGCGAGGCGAAGACGGGGAGGATGGTGCGAGAGGGTGACGCGGCGAACCGGGCCACGGACTCTGCGGGGTCGGGAGCGCGAGTGGACGAGAGCGCCGAGGTGATGTCGCTGCTGGCGCGCGCCGTCGGCCACCGCGGGACCCAGGAGCCGTTGGTCCAGCGTCTGTGCCGAGCCTGCGTGGACATCCTGGGGTCCGGGGGAGCGGCCATCACGCTTGCGACGACGCGACCCGAGAGCTTGACGATCTGGGCGACGGACCAGATGTCGGCCGCGCTCGAGAGTCTCCAGGACGTCATCGGCGAAGGACCCAGCCACGAGGCCTTCGACTCGGGAAGCCCCGTCGTCGTCCATCTCGACGCTGAGGTCCCCGGTCAGTACGCGGTGTTCGACGACATGGCGGAGAGCCTGCTGGGCAATGCCACGGTCTGGGCGTTTCCGATGCGCCCGACGGGGACGACGATCGGGGTCCTGACGCTGTACCGGAGCTCGGGCGGGCTGAGCCGCACGCTGAGCGAGGCTCAGGTCGTCGCCGACGCCGTCGGTGCTGCACTGCTGGAGGACGCCCGGACCGAGGTGCCCGCCTCGCTCGCTGCATGGTCCGACCGGGCCGTCGTCCACCAGGCGATCGGGATGATGGTCGCTCAGCTCGGGGTGCCGACCACGGACGCGCTGGCACTGCTGCGGGCGCACGCCTACGCCTCCGCGACCACCCTGACGGCCGTGGCCTCGGCCGTCGTCAGCCGACACCTGGACCTCGCCGGCGCGCCGGACGACTCCGGTCGACAGGTGCGCGGGCCGACGGCGGTCCAGCGCGCCGACGACGACGGTGCAGACGGCGGGCAGCCCTGATCCCGACACGTGCGGGACTTGCGGGTTCGTGTCGACACGGCGCCGGGCGCGGCACATGATGGGGCAGGGCGACGACGCCCCTGAGGGCCGAGCAGCGCGACCGAAGCGGTCGTCCTGACAGCAGCGGTACGCGTGGCGGTAGAGGAAGTTGTGGCTCGGGCTCGTTCATGGGGGACTCCATGATTCACACACCAGACCATCTGCACGATCGACCCGGTGCGCACGACGCCGAGATCCCCCTGGGTACCGTCCGTGCGCAGGATGGCGTCTGGACCTGGTCGGACAGCGTCTACGCGATGCATGGCTTCGCACCCGGTGAGGTCGTGCCCACGGCCGCCGTGATGCTCGCCCACTGCCACCCCGCTGACCGGGCCCGCCTCGCGTCGGTCCTGGTGGCGGACGACTCCGAGCTGTCCTACGCCGCCGAGCAGTACAGGCTCATCGACACCCGCGGCGGCGAGCACTGGGTGGCGCTCACCGTGGACTGGTCGTCGCGCGAGGACTGCATGTACGCCTCGATGCTCGATCTGACCGCCCGCCACGTCCGGGCCAGTGCCGACGCCGTGACGACGATGCTGACCGAGGCCCTCGAGTCGCGCAGTGTGATCGACCAGGCCAAGGGTGCGCTCGAGCTCGTCTACGGCACCGACGAGTCGACCGCCTTCAACCTTCTGAAGCTGTACTCCCAGCAGACCAACGTCAAGCTTCGAACGGTCGCGGGTGAGATCGTCGACTCGTTGAGCAGCGCCCATGCGCTGCCGGCCGCCATGAAGCGCCTCTTCGACGAGGAGTTCCTCGACCTCGCGCGCCACGGCCGGGACGACGGGCCGCGACGAGTCCACCACGAGGACGCAGGACGGTCTGTCGAGGTCACGCTGCACATCGACGCTGGAGCCGTCCGCGTCGTCGTCATGGGTGACGTCGACCTCGCCACGGTCCCGGCGTTCGCGGGCGCGCTGCGTTCAGCGTGCGCGCATGCGAGCGCCGAGCGCGGTGTCGTCGTGGATCTGTCGGGCTGTGCGCGCGTCGGACCCGAAGGGCTCGCTGAGCTTGCCTCGGCGCGGCGCCGACTCGCCCGCAAGTCCGCGGAGATTCGCGCTTTCGTCGGTGACGAGCTCCTCAATCCGGCGGCCATCGCCGGGGTCGTGCCGACGGTCGCCCTCTCCCCTCGCCACCCGGAGGCGAGCGAGGCCGTGCTCGGCGCGACCGTCCAGCTGGTCCGGACGACTTCACCCTCGAGCGGCTGACCACGTACGACGATGCGGTCGACCTGAGCACGCGGAGCGGCGTCGAACCTCGCGCTCGGGCACGCGTTCGCTGCTCAGGTGTGGTCGCGACCTGAGTGCCCGATGCGTTCGTCACTTCGGTGCGCGCGGCCCGCATGCAGCTGGAGTCCGCTCGTGACCAGGGTGAAGTGGCTGAATGCCTGGGGCGTGTTGCCCACCTGTCGACCCGCCACCGGATCCCACTCCTCGCTGAGCAGACCGACGTCGTTGCGGAGAGTGAGCAAGCGCTCGAAAAGTCGCCGTGCCTCCCCTTGGCGTCCGACGAGGTGCAGCGCGTCGACGAGCCAGAACGAGCACGCGAGGAACAACCCCTCTCCGCCCGAGAGGCCGTCATCGGACCCGGTCGTCTGGTACCGACGCACGAGGCCGTCCTCGGTGAGCTCGCGCTGGATGGCGTCGATCGTGCCACGGACTCGCGGGTCGGTCGCCGGCAGGAATCCGACCCGAGGAATCATCAGCAGGCTCGCGTCGAGCTCGGGGGCGCCGTAGGACTGGGTGAAGGTGTTGCGACCCGCGTCGTAGCCGCCAGCCAGGACGTCGGCGTGGATGGTCTCGCGCAGATGCTCCCAGCGCTCCGCTGGACCTGACAGATCCGGATGGTCGCGGACGGCGCGCGCCATCCGGTCGGCCGCGACCCACGCCATCACCTTCGAGTGGGTGAAGTGTCGGCGCGCGCCACGCATCTCCCAGAGCCCGTTGTCCGGCTGCATCCAGGCGCCCTCGAGATGTTCCATCAACGCACTCTGGACGTCCCACGCGTCGTCCAGGGTGCCGATCCCTGCGTCCCGGGCCAGGGCGAGCCCGTCGAGCGTCTCGCCCCAGACGTCGAGCTGGAGCTGGTCGGAGGCAGCGTTGCCCGTGCGAACCGGCCGTGAGCCCTCGTAGCCGGCGAGCCAGGGCAGCTCGGCCTCGGGCAGTCGCCGCGTGCCGTCCAGGGCGTACATGATCTGCAGCTTCGCGGGGTTACCGGCGACCGCGCGGAGCAGCCATTCGCGCCACGCCTTCGCCTCGTCGAGATATCCGGCCGAGATGAGGGCCTGCAGCGTGTAGGTCGAGTCGCGCAACCAGCTGTAGCGGTAGTCCCAATTGCGCGACCCACCGATCTCCTCGGGGAGCGACGTCGTGACGGCGGCGACGATCCCGCCGGTGGGTTGGTAGGTCAGCGCCTTGAGCGTGAGGAGCGACCGGGTGATCGCGTCGTGGTAAGGACCGGTGACCGGCGTGCCTCCGCGGGTCCACCGCGTCCAGAAGTCGATCGTCGCGCGCAGTGCCGTCGCGGGGTCGACGACCGCCGGCGCGTGCTCGTGGCTGGGATACCAGGTCAGCACGAACGGCACGCTCTCGCCCGCGTGCACCGTGAACTCCGAGACCGTCGCCCAGTCCTGGCCGTGGGTCGGTGCCGGGGTGCGCAGCCGCACGGCGTCGGGGCCCGCGACGGCGATCATCTGACCCGGATGGTGCCGGACCCATGGCACGACCTGGCCGTAGTCGAAACGCAGCCGTAGCGTCGAGCGGAGCGTGACGGCGCCGCTGATGCCCTCGACGATGCGCACGACGTCAGGGGCGTGCCCACGAGGTGGCATGAAGTCGGTCACCCGAACAGTCCCCTCGGGACTGACCCACTCGGTCTCCAGAACCATCGTGTCGGGGATGTACCGACGGCTGGTGCAGCTGCCGCCGGACTCGGGGGCGATCTGCCAGTGCCCAGCCTCCGGCGAGTCCACCAGGGCGGCGAAGCAGGCTGGAGAGTCGAACCGCGGCAGGCAGAGCCAGTCGATCGAGCCGTTGCGGGAGACCAGACCACCGGTCTCCAGATCTCCGAGCAGGGCGTAGTCCTCGATTCGGGCCATGTGGCGATCTTGCCAGTCGCGCCCCGGGGAGGTCGGACGGCGCCGTCGGCGGGCCGCCTCGGAGGCAGCGTGAACGCCTCCGGGTTAGCGTGGAGACGTCCCGCCGCGCTCCGTGTGCAGACAGCCCGTTCCGGGCCCCCCTCGCTGCGACCCTAGGAGAGTCCGATGCTGCTTGCCGGCAAGTCGATCGTCGTCACTGGCGGCAACAGCGGCATCGGGGAGTCGATCGTGCTCGCCGCGGCGGCCGAGGGTGCGAGTGTGGTCGTCGACTACGTCAGCCACCCGGAGGAGACGACCGCCCTGATCGCCCGGGTGGAGGCTGCTGGCGGCCGAGCTGTCGGCGTGCGGGCGGATGTGTCGAGGGTGGCTGACCTGCAGTCCATGATCCAGACCGCGGTCGACACCTTCGGCCGGCTCGACGTGCTGATCAACAACGCCGGTGTCGAGACCCGCACATCGCTGCTGGACACCTCCGAGGCCGACTTCGACAAGGTCGTCGCCGTCAACCTCAAGAGCGCGTTCTTCGGGACGCAGGCTGCCGCCCGACAGTTCATGAGCCAGGGCGGTGGCGGCCTCGTCATCAACATCTCGTCGGTGCACGAGGACTGGCCGATGCCCGGCAACATCGCCTACTGCGTCTCCAAGGGCGGGATCCGGATGCTCACGCGGACCGCAGGAGTCGAGCTCGGACCGCAGGGTATCCGCGTCGTGAACGTGGCGCCCGGAGCGGTCAGCACCCCGATCAACGCCTCCACCGAGAGCGACCCGGCCAAGATGCGCGCGCTCGACGCCGCGATCCCGCTCGGGCGCATGGCGGAGCCGTCGGAGATCGCCGACGTCGTCGTGTTCCTGGCATCGGGCAAGGCCGGCTACCTGACTGCGACGACGGTCGTCATCGACGGCGGTGTCATGCAGGGCAGCGTCGGACTGTGAGCGGCGTGACGCGTCGGCTTGCGGTCAGCTTCGCGCGATCCGGTCGCCGCGCGACAGCGGGTGGCTCACGTCGTCTCGAAGATGTACCCCATGCCGGGCTGAGTGATGAAGTGCTGAGGGTGGGCTGGGTCGAGCTCGAGCTTGCGGCGCAGGTTGGCGGTGTACACGCGCAGGTAGCCGGTCTCGTTGGTGTAGGCCGGGCCCCACACCTCACGCAGCAGCTGGTCGCGGCTGACGAGCTTGCCGCGGTTGCGGACCAGGATGTCGACGAGCGCCCACTCGGTCGGGCTCAGGCGCACCTCGTCGCCATGGCGGTACACCCGGCGCCGCGCCAGGTCGATCGTCAGGTCGCCCGCCTCGACGACCGCTTCGGTCGCGTCGCCGGGCGTTGCCCGTCGGACTGCGGCGCGCAGGCGCGCAAGTAGCTCGTTCATCGCGAACGGCTTGGTGACGTAGTCGTCAGCGCCGGCGTCGAGGGCGTCGACCTTGTCCTCGCCGTGCTGGCGTGCCGACAGGACGACTATCGGCACCCGGCTCCAGCCGCGGATCCCGGCAATGACGTCGAGGCCGGCGATGTCGGGCAGTCCCAGGTCGAGGAGCACGACGTCGGGGTGCCAGGTCGCCGCGAGGTTGAGGGCATGGGCGCCATCCGGCGCCGTGGCGACGTCCCAGCCGCTGGATCGAAGATTGATCGCCAGTGCACGGACGAGCCCGGGCTCGTCGTCCACCACAAGGACCCTGGCCGCAGTCATGGGGTCAGCGCCTGTGCGAGAGGGATCGACACGACCATCGTCAGGCCGCCGCCAGGTGTGTCGTCAGCGGTGAGCTCGACGCCAACGGCCTCGGCGAGCCCGTGAGCGACGGCGAGCCCCAGACCGAGCCCGTCGGGGGAGGACTCGCCGAGGCGTTGGAACGGCTCGAACATGCGGGCCTTGAGGTCATCGGACACCCCGGCTCCGGTGTCGATGATGCGGAGCTCGACGCGGTCATGGGTCGCGGATGCGAGCACCCGCACGGGTGCCCCGTCCGCCGAGTGCCGAACGGCGTTCGAGACGATGTTCGCCACGACCCGCTCGAGCAGTCCGGGGTCGGTGCTCACCAGAGGCAGCGTCTCGGGCACGTCCACGTCCACGCGGTCGGGGCCGAACCCCTCGGTCGCGAGCGGGACGACCTCGTCGAGGCTGGTCGCGCGAAGGACAGGCCTGACGCTGCCGGTCTGGAGACGGGAGAGGTCGAGCAGGTTGTCGATCAGCCGCTCGAGGCGAGCCGTCGCGACGCTCACGGTGTCGACGAGGGCTTCCGTGTCCTCGTCGTCCAGGTGCATCGCCGGTGATGCCAGTCCGTCGACAGCGGCACGGATCGTCGCAAGCGGTGTGCGCAGGTCGTGGGAGACGGCAGCGAGCAGCGCGCTGCGTGCGGCATCGGCCTGCTGGAGCGCGTGGGCCTGGTCCGCCTGCTCGCGCAGCCGCCGGTACTCGAGCACGAGACCAGCCTGACCTGCGAATGCCTCGAGCACGCTCCGGTCGCTGGCGTGCAGCACCCGCCCGCGCAGCGCAAGAACGCGGTTCGGGTCGATGGTGACGACGGTCTGCGCACCCTCGGGGTCCAGCGCGGGT
>DASVMA010000139.1:0-3338 GCA_036384595.1 Cellulomonas sp.
CCAGGCCGGGTGTGGCATGGCATGCCCGTTCTGCGCGACCGGCCAGCTCGGCCTGACCCGCAACCTGTCGACGGCGGAGATCGTCGAGCAGGTGCGGTCGGCGGGCAGGTCCCTCGCGGACGGTGAGCTGCCCGGTGGCCCGACGCGCCTGACGAACCTCGTGTTCATGGGCATGGGGGAGCCGCTCGCGAACTACAAGGCGGTCATCGAGACGGTCCGCCGGCTCGTCGCCCCGGTGCCCGACGGGTTCGGGATGTCGGCGCGCAACATCGTGGTCTCGACGGTCGGTCTCGTCCCAGCGATCGACAAGCTCATCAAGGAGGGCATCCCGGTGACGCTCGCCGTGTCGATGCACGCTCCGGACGACGAGCTTCGCGACGAGCTCGTGCCGATCAACACGCGGTGGAGCGTCGACGAGACCCTCGACGCCGCGCACCGGTACTTCGAGGCGACCGGTCGGCGCGTGTCGATCGAGTACGCGCTCATCCGGGACATCAACGACCAGGCGTGGCGCGCCGACCTGCTCGGCGAGAAGCTCAATGCCCGCGGCCGCGGCTGGGTGCACTGCAACCCGATCCCGCTGAACCCGACGCCCGGCTCGAAGTGGACGGCGAGCGACCCCGCCGTCGAGCGCGAGTTCGTGGAACGCTTGCGCGCGCACGGGATCCCGACGACGATCCGTGACACGCGGGGCAGTGACATCGACGGCGCATGCGGCCAGCTCGCCGCTGAGGAGGAAGGGTGAGCGAGACGATGTTCCGAACGGTCTCCGGCCTGCACAGTGGCTACGACCCTGACGAGGTCGACGACTTCTTCGAGCACGCGCGTGCGGTCTACGAGAGCGGTCCGGCGGGCGCGCTGTCCGGGAAGGACGTCCGCTCGGTCGCGTTCGACCTGGTGCGGCGCGGCTACCAGACGTCGGCCGTCGATGCGGCGCTCGACCGGCTCGAGGCCGCCTTCGTGGCGCGCGCCCGCGCCGACTTCCTCGCGGAGCAGGGTCAGGCAGCCTGGATGGCGCGTCTCGCCGAGCAGGCACGCACGCTGTACACGCGCCTGACGCGGCCGGACGGCGAGCGCTTCGCGCCAGCTCACCCGCGCAAGCCCGGCTACGAGCCGGCCGACGTGGACGCGTTGTGCCAGCGGCTCGTCGCGTACTTCGACCGCGGTGCGCCGCTCACGGCGCAGGAGGTCCGGTCGGCGACCTTCCGCCGGCGCAACGGTCGTGCCGGGTATGCCGAGGGTTCGGTCGACGCGTTCTTCGACCGCGCCGTCGAGGTGCTGCTCGGCGCGGAGTGACCCGGCGGGTTCCCTGCGTGCTGGTCCGTCAGCCGTCCTCGTTGCGGAACGTGCGCGTCCCGAACCACAGGCCGAGCCCGACGAGGACGACGGTCAGCCCGTAGCCCCACAGCGCGGTCGAGCTTGTGATGTCGCCCGCGAACTCCGCTCGGATGCCGCTGACGATGTGCTTGAGCGGGTTGACGTCTGAGACGTCGTTGAGCCACGCCGGCGCGGACGCGGCGGTGATCGGCAGCAGGATCCCGGACAGCAGCAGGAGCGGCAGCGCGATGCCGTTGAGCAACGGCGCGAGCGCGTCCTCGCTCTTGAGGGTCAGCGCGACCGCATAGGACAGCGACGCGAACGCGGCTCCGAGCAGGGCCGCCGAGACGACGCCCAGGGCGATGCCGCCGAGCGGTGCGTCCAGACCGAACAGGAATGCCGTCGCGACGAGCACGACACCCTGGACGAGGATCACCACGACGTCCCGCAGGACGCGGCCGAGCACGAGCGCGGAGCGCGGGGCGGGCGTGACCCGCTCGGACTCGATGACGCCGTCACGCCACTCGGCGATGAGTCCGAAGCCGACGAAGAGGGCCCCGAACATGCCGAGCTGGACGAGCAGCCCGGGGACGAACAGCTGGTAGGCGTTGGCCGTCCCGAGCGCAGGGGCCAGCGGCTCGAGCAGCGGACCGAACAGACTGAGGTAGAGGACGGGCTGGAGCAGGCCCATGATCGACCACACCGGGTTGCGCAGCGAGATCCGCATCGCCCGGCGGAACACCACGAGGGTGTCGTGCACGAACGTCCCGCGGGACGGCTCGGTGTCGCGCACCGGTCGAGGCCCCTGGGGTTCGAGGACCGTGGGTCCCGTCGTGGCTGTCATGCTGCTCCTCCGTCCGTGGTCGGCGCCCGGTCGGCGGGACCGTCGGGTCGCTCCCCGTCGCGCAGCGACCGTCCGGTCAGGGTGAGGAAGACGTCGTCCAGGGTCGGCCTGCGCAGCTCGACGCCGGCGAGGTCGATGCCGTCCGCGTCGAGCGACCGCAGCAGGCCGGCGAGCAGCGTGCGACCCGCGGGCACGCGCACCTCCACGACGGTGCCCTCGACCGTCGGTGACCCTGCCCCGGGGAGCGCGCCGGCGATCGCCACGAGGCGCCCCACGTCGTCCGGCCGGGTTGCCGTCAGGACGACCGCGTCGCCGCTCACGCGCTGCTTGAGCTCCTCGGGGGTGCCCTCCGCGACGATCGAGCCGTGGTCGATGACGAGGATCCGGTCGCACAGCGCGTCGGCCTCCTCGAGGTAGTGCGTCGTGAGGAAGACGGTGCTGCCGCGGTCGTCGCGCAGGGCACGGACGTGCACCCACAGGTTGGCTCGCGCCTGCGGATCGAGGCCGGTCGTCGGCTCGTCGAGGAAGACGAGCTCGGGGATGTGGACCAGACCCATGGCGATGTCGAGCCGTCGTCGCTGACCGCCGGACAGCGTCGAGCACTTGCGGTCCCACAGGCCGTCGAGCTCGAGCTGACCGAAGAGCTCGCGACCGCGGGCAGCAGCCTCGGAGCGGGCGACGCCGTAGAGGAGCGCATGGTCGATGACCTCCTCGCCCGCCCGGGCCGCGCCCGACGTGGAGCCGGACTGCGCGACGTAGCCGATGCGCCGGCGGACACCACCGGGGTCACGACGCAGGTCGATGCCCGCCACGGTGGCCTCGCCGCGCGTCGGGGCGAGCAGCGTCGTGAGCATGCGCAGCGTGGTGGTCTTCCCGGCGCCGTTGGGACCGAGGAAGCCGACGATCTCGCCGGCCGCGACGTCGAGGTCGACGCCACGCACGGCGTCGACGTCTCCGCGTCGGGAGTGGTAGGTACGTGCCAAGCCACGAGCATGGATCATCGAAGGTCTCCCCATGGGACGTGTCGCTCATTCGGCGTCGACCTGGGCTGGGTCTCCCGAGGCGTGCGGCGCACCCATCACGGGAGTCTGGCACGAGGGCCCGGGGGATGATAGGCCGGTGAACCAACGCAGCGTCCTCCTGCTCGGGTCGACCGGGTCCATCGGTACCCAGGCGA
>DASVMA010000140.1:0-11373 GCA_036384595.1 Cellulomonas sp.
CCGCGTCTGCGCTCGAGACGCTCGTGCTCCCGGCCCGCATCGTCGACTACTCCCCCGCGCTGCTCGACGAGCTCACCGCGGCGGGCGAGGTGCTGTGGGCGGGTCACGGTGCCCTCCCAGGCAACGACGGTCTCGTGAGCCTCCATCCGGCCGCTGTCGCCGACCTGACCCTGCCGCCCGTCGACCCGATGGAGCCTGGCGGGCCCGCGGACACGCCGGTGCGCCGGGCCGTGCTCGACGCGCTCGAGGGCGGCGGTGCCTACTTCCTCAGCGGCCTCGTCGGACGCGTCGGGCAGCTCCTGGCCGGTCGCGACGAGGACCCGGCGGGGCCGCAGCGAGCCGTGACCCAGGCCGAGGTGACCGCGGCGCTGTGGGACCTGGTGTGGGCGGGCCTCGTGACGAACGACGGGCTCGCGCCGCTGCGCGCCCGACTCGGTGCTGGCCGGACAGCGCACAGGACCCCACCGGTGCCAGGTCGAAGCCACTCGCTCGCGCGCGGCGCCCGCCTCGGCCTGCGGGGCGGCCTCGCGCGGCCGGACCGGCTCATGTCCACGGCCGTCGGTCAGGAGTCGGGCGGGCGGTGGTCGCTGCTACCGACGCGCGAGCCGGACCCGACCTTGAGGGCCCATGCGCTCGCGGCCCAGCTGCTCGACCGCCACGGGGTGCTCACGCGTGCCGTGGCTCCGGCCGAGGGCATCGCCGGCCAGTTCGGTCCCGTCTACCGGGTCCTGGCGGCACTCGAGCAGGCCGGCCACGTGCGCCGCGGCTACTTCGTCGAGCACCTCGGCGGATCGCAGTTCGCCCTGCCGGGAGCCGTCGACCGCCTTCGTGCGGACGCCCGGACCGTCGAGCGCGCCATGGCGCGGTCCGCCGGAGACCGCGGGACGACCGCGGCGGACGGGTCGACCGACGCGCCCTTCGTCGTCGCTCTTGCCGCGACCGACCCTGCCAACCCGTACGGCGCCGCGCTCGCCTGGCCCGCGCCGAGCAGCGTGCCCGCCGCGGAAGCGTCCGCAGGTCACCACCGACCGGGCCGGAAGGCAGGGGCCGTCGTCGTGCTCGTGGACGGCGCCCTCGTCCTGTACGTCGAGCGCGGCGGTCGCACCGTCCTGACATTCACGGCCGACGACGCGCTCCTCGCCCCTGCCGCCTCGCGGCTCGCCGACATGATCCGGGCGGGCCGGCTCGGACGGATGACGCTCGCCCGCGCTGACGGCGCGGAGCTGCTCGCCGGCGACGCGCTGCGAGGTCCCCTCGGTCGCGCGCTCGCCGGCGCCGGTTTCGCACCGACCCCTCGGGGCCTGCGGCTCCGCGGTCAGCAATGAGACTCCCGACCGCGATGACACCCGATGCCCGAAGGTGACGTGCTGCGGCGCACGGCGGCCCGCCTGGACCAGGCGCTGGCCGGCCGCGTGCTCACCCGGTCAGAGCTGCGATGGCCGACCGTGGCCACGGTCGACCTCGTCGGCCGGACCGTCCTGCGCACAGCCCCCTACGGCAAGCATCTGCTGACCCGGTTCGACGACGGGCGCACCCTGCACACGCACCTCCGCATGGAGGGCTCGTGGCGCATCGAGCGGACCGGGACACCGGGCGCGCGCGCCGACGGGCAGCAGGTCAGGGCGGTCCTGGGGGCCGAGACGTGGACGGCGATCGGTGACCGGCTCGGCATGGTCGATGTCGTCGCCACTCGCGACGAGCACACCCTCATCGGGCACCTCGGGCCCGACCTCCTGGCCGACGACTTCCCAGGACCCGGGCTCACCGAGGCGCGACGACGGTGGGACCTGCGGGGCGCGGAACCGGTGTGCGACGTCCTGCTCGACCAGGAGGTCGTCGCGGGGATCGGCACCATCTGGATGGCCGAGTCGCTCTTCGCACGGCGGCTGTGGCCGTGGACCCCCGCGGATCGGGTCGACCCCTCGGCGGTCCTCACGACGGCGCGGATGCTCATGGGTCGCTCGGCGGCCGCGTTCGCTGCGTCAGGCCCCGCTCGCAGCGTGGCCGACCTCAGCCGCCAGGTTCATGGCCGACAGCGCCAGTCGTGCCGCCGGTGCGGGACGCCGATCGCCGTCGGGACCGCACGCAGGCCACCGCAGGAGCGGCCGGTGTTCTACTGCCCGACCTGCCAGCACACCTGAGATCCCCGCACGTCGGAGACCAATGGGCTGGCACAGTCACGAACCTGTCGACCAGCAGCGAGCGAGGCGACCAGCAACGAGCCGACAACCAGCAGCTCTCAGCCGATGGGGGCGAGCTCTGCCCGAGCCCGTGCCCAGCCGGCATCGCCGGTTCCGTCGAGCGACGCGGTCAGCTCGAACGGGATGGTGTCCGGGATCAGCAGACGCTCGGCGACGGCGATCCGGTCACTGACCTCGCGAAGCACGAGCGACATCGGGACGTCGAGCGCGTCGCAGATGCTGCCGAGCAGCTCGGACGACGCCTCCTTCTGACCACGTTCGACCTCGCTGAGGTACCCGAGCGACACCCGAGCGGCGGACGACACCTCACGCAGGGTGCGACGCTGGCGCTGACGAGCATCCCGCAGCACATCACCGATCTCGCGGCGTAGTACGACCATCTGGCGTCCCCCTCTCGCGTCTCGTTCGACCTCGTGCCCGGTTCCGGTACGCGTCCCGACCGGTCGCGGGTGCACCGCGACCGATACGTCCGTTCGTCCCTTGACGGGGTTAGTCCCACCGTACCGTGCACCGCTGACCCTCGCGGCGGCAGGACGTGTCGGGGGCCTGGTGCTCATCACGTCTGACCCAACGTCCGCCCCGGCCCCCGTGTTCCCGGAAGCGATCAGCGGGGGTCGAAAGATCACCCGTGGGCTCCCACGACCTCGAGCGCGAGCTCGAGCACGGCGGCGCGCGCGGCGGCCCGGACCTCGCCGCGGCCGCCCGCAAGATGCATCGACCGCACCTGGGTCGTCGTCGGGCCGGCGACGGCGACATGGACTGTCCCGGGAACGTGACCGTCCTGGGGATCAGGCCCGGCGACGCCGGTCGTTGCGAGCCCGAGGTCGGCGCCCAGACGGCGTCGCACGCCCTCTGCCATCGCCATCGCGACCTCGGGGTCGACCGGGCCACGCTCCGCGAGAAGCGCGCCGTCAACGCCCAGAAGGGTCGCCTTCAGATCGGTCGCGTACGCGACGACGCCCCCGCGGACCACGCTCGAGGCGCCCGGGACGTCGATCAGGCTCGCTATCACCATGCCGCCTGTCAGCGACTCGGCCACAGCGACGCTCCAGCCCCGCGTGCCGAGCGCCTCCAGGAGCTCGGCGGCACCCGGCAGCGTGCCATCGAGGCCGCTCGAGCCGATCGGCGCCGCGGTCACGTCGTCGCCGACGGCGGGCGGTGCTCCTCGCGGCGGATGCGGGCGGCCGTCTTCACGTAGTCGGCACCCGTCACGAGCGTGACCGCGACAGCGGCCGCCATCAGCACGCCCGCAACGACCGTCACGAGCTCAGGCAGATGGCTGAGCGGGAGCAGGTAGACGCCGATCGCGACCGACTGCAGCACGGTCTTGACCTTGCCGCCGCGCGAGGCCGGCAGCACCAGGTAGCGCAGGAGGGAGAACCGCATCAGCGTGATGCCCAGCTCGCGCACGAGGACGACGACCGTCACCCACCACCAGAGGTCGCCCAGGACCGACAGGAGCACGAGGGCGGTCCCCACGAGCAGCTTGTCGGCGATGGGGTCGAGCAGCTTGCCGAGGTCGGTGACCTGGCCGGAACGCCGTGCGATGAGCCCGTCGACCCGGTCTGTCGCAGCGGCGACAGCGAAGATCACGGTCGCGACGAGGCGCCAACGCACCGTGTGTCCGCCGTCGGCCATGAGCGCGACGGCGAAGAACGGGACCATCGCGATCCGCAGGACCGTGACGGCGTTGGCAAGATTCAGGCGGGACGGGACGGTGGGGACCACCTGGACAGCCTAGAGGCGCCCCGCAGCGTCCCTGTCCATCGGCGTCCGCGCGGCGAGCGGTGGACCAGGACGGAAGGCATGCTCACGACGCACGCGCTGGCGCTGCTGTCCGACGCGTGACCCGACATGCCCGGGCCGACGCGGCCGCGCAGCTCACGATCGTCGCGGCCGGCGACGTCCTGCCGCACCTGCCGGTGCTGTCCTCCACATCGACACCGACACCGACACCGACACCGACACCGACCGAGGCTGCGCCCGTCGTCGTCGCTCGCACGACCGGCTGACGCGGCCGCGTCGTCACCCGAGCGCGACAGCGCGGGCGATCGCACCCTCCGGCTGTGCGCTCCCGAACAGCCAGCCCTGCCCGTACCGCCAGCCGTTCCGGTGCAGGTACGCAGCCTGCTCCTCGCTCTCGATGCCCTCGGCGATCGTCACCATCGTGAGCTCCCGTGCGAGCGCCCCCAGGGCCCGGGTGACCTTCGCCGCGACCGGGTCGTCCGGGATCCCCGACGTGAAGGACATGTCGAGCTTCACGCCGTTCACCGGCAGGTCACGCAGGTACGACAACGGGGAGATGCCGGTCCCGAAGTCGTCGAGCAAGATCGGGATGCCCGCGGCGCTCAGCTGCGTCAGCTCGTGGCGGATGCGGGTGCCCGAGGCCACCAGCGTCGACTCCGTCAGCTCGACCACGAGGCGGCCGGGGGCGAGCCGGTGGCGGGAGATCTCGGCCAGCAGGCGCGCGGCGAACTCCCCGTCGCCCAGCTGGTCGGCCGAGACGTTGATCGAGACCCATCGGGTCTGGTCGGTGCACCGGGCGAGGTAGCCGGTCGCCTCGGTCGCGACGAACACGCCCAGGGCGCCGGCGAGGCCTGCCTCCTGCACGTTGCCGAGGAACGACCCGGGCAGCAGCAGTCCCCGATCCGGGTGCTGCCAGCGCACGAGCGCCTCATGGCCCATCACCCGGCCGTCCGACAGGTCGACGATCGGCTGGTAGTGCAGCACGAGCTGGCTCTTCGCCATGGCCTCGGCGAGCTCGGCCTGCATGCTGCCCGCAGCGCCCTGGACCGCCATCGAGGCGTCGTAGACCTCGGTCCGACCGCGGCCCGCGGCCTTCGCGCGGTACAGCGCCGCGTCGGCGGCAGCCAGCAGCGCGGGGGCGCCTCCCGCGATCGCCTCGGGGTCGGCCAGCGCGATCCCGATGGACGCGTTCACGGTGAGCCGGCGCCGTTGCACACGCGCAGGCTCAGCCAGCATCGCCAGGATCGCTGCGGCGACCTCGAACACAGCCTTGGCGGCGTCACGATCTTGGACGACGACGACGAACTCGTCGCCACCGAGCCGCGCCACCGTGCCGCGCCCGGCGGTCGCGGCACGCAGCACGCCCGCGACATGGACGAGCACCTCGTCGCCCGCTGCATGGCCGTAGCGGTCGTTGATGGCCTTGAACCCGTCGAGATCGCACGCGAGCACCGCGACCCGGTCCACGACACCGGGCTGCTCGAGGACGGACTGCAGGACCTCCTGCAGCAGCGTGCGGTTCGCGAGACCCGTCAGCGGGTCGTGCATCGCGCGGTGCGTGAGCATCTCGGCCTGCAGGCGCGACTCCGTGCTGTCGCGGACCTGGGCGACGAAGTGGTCCGGGTCACCGGACGGACCCCGCACGAGGGCGACGTCGAGCACCGCCCACACGAGATGACCGTCCGCACGCTGGTAGCGCTTCTCGCGGGAGAACCTGTGCTGCTCACCCGCGAGCAGCCGGGCCACGTCCGCACGCTCGGCCTCCTGCTCGTCGGGCTGCGACAGCGCTCCCAGGTCGTACCCACGCAGCGCCTCCACGGTCGTGCCGAGCAGCTCGGCGAAGGCAGCGTTGACCTCGACGATCCGCCAGTCGAGGTCCACGAGAGCCATCCCGATCGGCGCGTTCTCCATCGCGACGCGGAACTGCAGCTCGCTGCGCTCCAGCGCGGCCTCGACCTCACGGCGGCCCGTCACGTCGACGAGCGTCGTCAGCACCGCCGGCGCCGACCCGTCGCCGACAGGGACGAGCTGCGTCGCGACCTGCACCATCCGCGCCTGGGCGCCGCGCTGGCCCGCCAGGACGATCCCGACGAGCTGGGAGTCCACGGAGTACCCCGCGCCGGACGCGCCCGAGCGGTGGCTGAGGACCGCGGCCGGGTTCATCGACAGCCCCTGCTCGTTGACCACCACGATGGGGAGGTCGGTGACCGCCCTGCCGACGGCTGCGCGCGCGTCGACCCCGAGGATCGCCGCGGCACGCTCGCTGATGTCGAGCACACGACCCGAGAGCGACAGGACCAGCACGCCCTCCTTCGTGACGGACTGCAGCGCGTCGTAGCGGTGCCGGAGCTCGCGCGCCATGACGAGGAGCTCCCGGGCGCGGCGCACCTGGCCCCGTTCGCGCCCGAGCAGCACCAGCACGGCGACGAGCGCACAGATCGCCACGACCGCGACAACGGCGCTCACCGCACCCCACGGCTCGAGCAGCACGTCGTTCACCGGCGGTCGCCCGACCAGGGGTCGGCGCTCTCCTCCGATTCGAGGTCGTCGTGGTAGTCCTGGGCGACGGGCGGCATGCCGGGCAGGCCGCCGTCATCGGCGTCGGTGCCGACATGGTCGCCTCGGAGCAGGGCGAGCGTCGCGGGCAGGTCATCGGCCAGGACGAGCACCTCGCGCGCCTTCGAGCCCTCGGAGGGCCCGACGATCTCCCGGGACTCGAGGAGGTCCATCAGCCGCCCGGCCTTGGCGAACCCCACCCGCAGCTTCCGCTGGAGCATCGACGTCGAGCCGAACTGGCTCGTGACGACGAGCTCGGCGGCCTGCAGCAGGAGGTCGAGGTCGTCGCCGATGTCGTCGTCGACCTGCTTCTTGGCGACCGTCTGGACGATGTCCGTGCGGTAGTTCGGCTTGTGCTGCCTCTTGACGAACTCGACGACCGCGCGGATCTCGCTCTCCGTGACCCAGGCACCCTGCGTACGCATCGGCTTGGCAGCGCCCATCGGCAGGAACAGGGCGTCGCCCTGGCCGATGAGCTTCTCGGCGCCGGGCTGGTCGAGCACGACGCGCGAGTCGGTGAGCGACGACGTCGCGAACGCCAGCCTGGACGGCACGTTGGCCTTGATCAGGCCGGTCACGACGTCGACGCTCGGTCGCTGCGTCGCGAGCACGAGGTGGATGCCGGCCGCGCGCGCCAGCTGCGTGATGCGCTGGATCGACGCCTCGACGTCGCGGGGCGCCACCATCATCAGGTCGGCGAGCTCGTCGACGATCACGAGCAGGTACGGGTACGTGGCGATCTTGCGCTCGGAGCCGGCGAGCGGCTTGACCTTGCCGGACCGGACCGCGACGTTGAAGTCGTCGATGTGCTTGAACCCGAACATCGCCAGGTCGTCGTACCGGGCCTCCATCTCGCGGACCACCCACTCGAGGGCCTCGGCGGCCTTCTTCGGGTTCGTGATGATGGGAGTGATGAGGTGCGGGATGCCCTCGTAGACCGTGAGCTCGACACGCTTGGGGTCGACGAGCACCATGCGGACCTCGTCCGGGGTCGAGCGCATGAGGATCGAGACGATCATCGCGTTGACGAAGCCGGACTTGCCCGCGCCGGTCGCACCTGCGACGAGCAGGTGCGGCATCTTGGCGAGGTTCGCGGTGACGTAGCCGCCCTCGACGTCCTTGCCGACGCCGACGATCATCGGGTGCTCGGTCCGACGCGCGGCGCTCGAGCGCAGGACGTCGCCGAGCGAGACGATCTCACGGTCGGTGTTGGGGATCTCGATGCCGATCGCGGACTTGCCCGGGATCGGCGACAGGATGCGGACGTCGGCGCTCGCCACCGCATAGGCGATGTTGCGTGACAGCGCCGTGACGCGCTCGACCTTGACCGCCGGGCCGAGCTCGACCTCGTAGCGCGTGACCGTCGGGCCGCGGGTGAATCCCGTGACCTGGGCGTCGACCTCGAACTGCTCGAGCACCGTCGTGAGCGCCTCGACGACACGGTCGTTGGCCGCCGAGCGCACCTTGTGGGGCGGACCTTTGACCAGGAGGTCCTCGGGCGGCAGCTCGTAGAGGACGTCGCCGCCGAGCATCTGCTGCTCGCCGCGCGGGACGCCGGTCGTGGCCGGCGCCGTGAGCGCCTTGGCGACACCGCGGGTTGCGGCCGCCGAGGCTCCCCCGGCCTCGAGCACGGCCGTCGGGACGGTGTCCGGTGCCGGCTCCGCTGCGGCGTCGGCTGCGTCCTTCGCCACCAGGGCGGCACGCTCGAACGCCTCGTCGCCGTCGTACCCGTCGAGCAGCGCGGCATCGGAGAGGTCGGTGGCCCCGCCCCGGGCCTTGCGTGCCAGGAGCCGACGCCGCTTCGGTGGCGCCTCGATCTCCGGAAGGGCGCTGTGGCCGGCGTTGATGACGAGGGGTTCGTCGTCGGCGTCGACCTGCGGCCGACTGTTGCCCGTGAGGTGGTCGTACCCCGCGCGTACGCGCGGCACCACCTGGTTCACGGGGGTCGCCGTGACGACGAGCAGACCGAAGAAGGCCAGCAGGACCAGGAGCGGGACCGCGACGTACACGGTCAGCATCGTCTCCAGCGGCGTGCCGAGCAGGTAGCCGACCACCCCGCCCGCGTCGCGGACGGGGCCGAACCCGTCGGCGGGGTCGGGGGTTCCCGCGGAGACGTGCACGAGGGCGCACACCGCGAGCGTGATCGCGGACAGGCCGATCCCGATGCGCGAGTTCGCGTGGCCCAGATCAGGGTGCCGCATGAGGCGGATCGCGAGCCCCAGGAGCACGACGGGGACCACCACGCCGACCCGACCGAACGTGCCCGCGACGACGTTGTGGACGAGATCGCCCGCGGTGCCGGACAACCCCCACCACTCGCGGGCCGCCACGACGATGACCAGACCGAGCAGCGCGAAGGCGATGCCGTCGCGGCGGTGGGCCGGGTCCAGGTCACGCGCACCGCGACCCACGCGGCGGGCCGTGCCGCCGATCACGTGCGCGCAGCCCATCCACACCCCCCGGACGATCCGCAGCGGGAGGGCCGGTCGTCGGGGTGGCTGGGGAGTCGCGGCCCGACCGGCAGGTCGCGTCGACCCACCCTGCTTGGAGTCGTTCGCGCGGGCAGCCGGCCGGTGCGCCGACGCCGACCCGCTCGCGCTCGCGCGGGGGGTCGGGGAAGACGTGCGGGTCGCCATGGTCCTCACGGTAGCGGGCGAGGTGGACGAGCGCGGGGAGCCCGGGCGGTGCGTGTCGTCCCGGCCTCGCGGCGGCGTGGGATCGTGGTGCCCTGCGGGCTCACGCCGCGTGATCAGGATGTCGGTGGTGGGTGGAAGGGTGACGCGGGTGAAGGCATCGGTGGATCGCGTCGCGACGGCTTGGAACGGGACGGCAGTGGGCGGGACGGCAGCGAGCGGGACGGTAGTGGGCAGGACGGCACGGTGACGCGGCGCGGCTGGCTCCTGCTCGGCGCCATGGGCTTCATCTGGGGCGTCCCGTACCTGCTCATCAAGGTCGCCGTCGCCGAGGTGTCGCCACCGGCCCTCGTTCTCGCCCGGACCGCCATCGGTGCGGTCGTCCTCGTCCCGTTCGCAGCCCGTCAGGGCGGCCTCAGCGTCCTGCGCGGTCGCTGGCGCCCGCTGCTCGCGTTCGCGGCGCTCGAGATCATCGGCCCGTGGGTGCTCCTGTCCAACGCCGAGGTGACGCTCGCAAGCTCGACAACCGGCCTGCTGGTCGCGACGGTGCCCGTGTTCGCCGTGGTGCTCGGCCGGCTCGTCGGCGACCGTCGTCCCGTGGCACCCGTGCGCTGGTTCGGCCTCGTCGTCGGGCTGGCCGGGGTGGCGCTCCTCACGGGGCTCGGCTCGGCGCCGGGGCACGCGTGGCCCATCGTCCAGGTGCTGCTCGCCGCCCTCGGCTACGCGGTCGCGCCGATCATCGCGGATCGCGCACTTCAGGGCATCCCGCCGGTCCTGCTCACTGCCGCCTGCCTGGCGGTCGCGGCGCTCGCGTACGTGCCCGTCGTCGCCCTGTCCGGACCGCACCCGATGCCCGGCGCCAAGGCCCTCGCCTCGCTCGTCGTGCTCGGGGTCGTGTGCACGGCGCTGGCCTTCGTGCTCTTCTTCACCCTGATCACCGAGGTCGGCGCGGCGCGGTCGACCCTCGTCGCCTACCTCAACCCCTTGGTCGCCGTGACTCTCGGCGCCCTCGTGCTGTCCGAGCCCGTGACGGCAGCCGTCGCCGTGGGCGGTGCCCTCATCGTCGGCGGATCGGCCGCGGCGTCGTCGCGTCCGCGTGCGGTGGTGGACGAGCTCGACCTGCGCCCGCTCGCCGGCACCCCCTCGTCGAGCTGACCGCGACGAGGTGCCGGGCGGGTCGAGAGGTCAGGCCTCGACGACGACCGGGATGATCATCGGGCGCCGACGCAGCCGGTTCGATGCCCAGCGTCCGACGACGCGGCGCACCACCTGCTGCAGCTGATGTGTGTCGGACGTCCCCGAGCGTGCAGCCTCCTCGAGCGCCGCTGTGAGCTCCGGGAGGATGTCGCCGAACACAGCATCGTCCTCGGCGAACCCACGGGCGTGGATCTGCGGCCCGACGAGCACCGAGCCGTCGGCAGAGCTGACGACCACGAAGATGGACAGGAAGCCCTCCTCGCTGAGGATCACCCGGTCCTTCAGCTCGGCGTCGGTGAGCTCGCCGACGCTCGACCCGTCGACGTAGACGTACCCGCACGGCACGACGCCGACGACGCTCGCCAGCCCGTCGACGAGGTCGATGACGACCCCGTCCTCGGCGAGCACGACGCGCTCGGCAGGGATGCCGGTCTTGACAGCGATCGCGCCGTTCGCCACGAGGTGACGCACCTCGCCGTGCACCGGCATGACGTTGCGCGGCTTCAGGATGTTGTAGACGTACAGCAGCTCGCCCGCGCTCGCGTGCCCCGAGACGTGCACCTTCGCATTGCCGGAGTGGACGACCCGCGCGCCGAGCCGGGTCAGGCCGTTGATGACCCGGTAGACGGCGTTCTCGTTGCCGGGGATCAGCGAGGACGCAAGGATCACGGTGTCCCCGGGGCCGACCGCGATCTTGTGGTCGTTGTTGGCGATGCGAGACAGGGCAGCCATCGGCTCACCCTGAGATCCGGTGCACATGAGCACGATCTCGTCGTCGGGCAGGGTGTCGAGCTTCTTCTGGTCGATGAGCACGCCGTCGGGCACCGTGAGGTAGCCGAGCTCGGCGGCGATGGTCATGTTGCGAACCATGGAGCGTCCGACGAAGGCGACGCGCCGACCGTGCCGGTGGGCCGCGTCGAGCACCTGCTGCACGCGGTGGACGTGCGACGCGAACGACGCGACGACGATGCGCTGCGGGGAGTCGGCGAAGACCGTGTCCAGGACCGGGCCGATCTCACGCTCCGACGCGAGGAAGCCCG
>DASVMA010000141.1:0-2354 GCA_036384595.1 Cellulomonas sp.
GTGGCGGAGGGGCTCCCGCAGGACTCGGTCGCCCTGCGGGTCGTGGCTCCTGGGGAGATCGTCCCGCGTGCCGCCCTCGGCTCGGCAGCCGACCTCGACGTGCGTCCGGTGGCGATCGCCGTCACCGTGGCGCCGTCGGCAGACCTGGTCGCGGGCTCGCTCGTCGACCTGTGGGAGGTGCCGGCGACGACGAGGTCGACGGGCGACGACGCCGCGGCGCTGCCGCACGAGCTGGCGCCCGCACTGACTGTGGCGCAGGTGAAGCGCCCGGACGGGGCCTTCGCGACGGGCGGGTCGACCATCGTCTACGTGCTGGTCCCGACCGCGATCCTGCCGACAGTGCTGGCGGCGGTGGCGGGCGACGGTGCCGTGCAGCTCGTGCACGTCCCTGGGTCGGGGCGATAGGCGATGACGGTCGGGGTGCTGTGCGCGGTGCGGGGAGCCGCCGAGGCCGTCATCGTGCAGGCGGTCGACGGCACGGGAGGGCGGCTGACCGTCACGAGACGGTGTGCTGACCTGGCAGAGCTGCTGGCGGCCGCGGAGGCGGGGCTCGGGCGCATCGCCGTCGTCTCGGCGGACCTGCCGATGCTCGACCGGGATGCGGTTGCGGCGTTGCGCCTCTCGGGCGTGCGACTCATCGGGCTCGCTGAGCCGGGGGCACCCTGGTTGAGCGAGCGGATGACGGCGCTCGGTGCCGACCTGGTCGTCGATGCCCCCGACGACCCAGCCGGGGCGGCCGACCTCGTCCGCGACGTCGTCGAGGTGCTCGGGCGCACGGCCAGCGATTCAGGGCGGACCAGCGTGACGGCGACCGACCGGGGGTCGCAGGGCCCGAGCTTCGACCCGCCCGACCTCGATGACGACGTCGTCGACCACTCCGGCGGCACGCCGCGGCGTACCGAGCTGGGCAGGGTCGTGGCCGTGTGGGGCCCGACGGGTGCGCCTGGCCGGACGACAGTCGCGGTCAACCTCGCGGCCGAGCTGGCGCTTCTCGGCGGTCACACGTTGCTCGTCGATGCCGACACCTATGGCGGCACGATCGCCCAGGCGGTCGGTCTGCTCGACGAGGCGCCCGGGCTGGCCGCGGCGGCCCGAGCTGCTGGTCAGGGTGGTCTCGACACGGAGCTGCTCGCGCGACTCTCGCCCTTGATCTCCCCGGACCTGCGGGTGCTGTCCGGGATCTCGCGTGCGGACCGGTGGCCCGAGCTTCCGTCCGCGGCCCTCGACGTCGTGTGGACCGTGGCCCGGACACTCGCCGCCTGGACCGTGATCGACTGCGGCTTCTGCATCGAGCAGGACGAGATGCTGAGCTACGACACACGTGCCCCACGGCGCAACGCCGCGACACTGTCAGCGCTCAACGACGCCGATGAGATCGTCGTCGTGGGGGCCGGTGACCCGCTCGGCGTCCAGCGCCTGGTCCGGGCACTCGGCGACCTCGCCCCGATCGGCCTGGTCGGTCGCACGACGGTCGTCGTCAACCAGGTGCGGGCGTCGGTCGCCGGTCCGCGACCGGGAGAGGCGATCACGGCAGCACTCGATCGCTATGCAGGAGTCAGCGCCCCGCACCTCGTCCCCGAGGACCGACCGGCGCTCGACAGCGCCCTGCTCGAGGCCCGGCTGCTCCACGAGCTCGCCCCGACGTCGCCCGCTCGGCGCGCGATCGCCGCCCTGGCTCTCCGTCTCGCCGAGCGGCCGCGGCAGGCGATCGTTGCCCGCCCTGAGGGCCGATCGCGCGAGCGGAACAGCGTCGTCGAGCCACGGGACGCGGCGCGCCTGGCAGGGGCGTGAGCGTCGCGGGGCAGACTGGGCGCGTGCGCATCTACCTTCCCTCGACCCTCGACGAGCTCGACACGACAGCGACCCGGTCCGGCGGATCAGGCAACGCGGTCGCGTCGTTCGAGCCGCGCATCGTCCACGCCGTGACTCCGGCGCTGCGGGAGGCGCTGCCCGACGAAGACGAGGAGGGCCTCGAGTTCCTCGCACTGCTCGCCGCCGCCGACGAGGCGCTGCTCCGCATCGCCGCGCGCCCGGACGCACCGCGCCTTCGGCTCGTCCTCTCGCTCGACGTCCCCGAGGCGGACCTCAAGGCCATCGACGACGACGACCAGGCCCCGAGCGCGATCCGGCTCCTGGTCGCGGTGGGACGCGACGACCTCGTGTGCGCGCATGTCGACGAGCCCGCGGCATCGGCCGACGTCGAGCGGGCACTCGCAGGAGACGCGGAGGCAGCCGAGCGGCTCGACGACCTCGACCTGCTCTGGTACGACGCCACAGAGCTCGCCGCGATCCCGCGCTGACCATCCCCTCTGGGGAAGGCGGTCGTCAGGAGTCCAGAGGGTCGAGCACCTGCA
>DASVMA010000142.1:0-14622 GCA_036384595.1 Cellulomonas sp.
CCGCGAGCTGGATGCGGTTGAGCTCGGCGGTCCCGGCGACCGCCAGGTCGAGCAGGACGTCGAGCTCGCGCCGGTCGAACGGCGCGTGCTCGGCGGTGCCCTGGACCTCGACGAACGTGCCCGCGCCGGTGACGACGACGTTCATGTCGGTCTCCGCGCGGACGTCCTCGACATACGGCAGGTCGAGCATCGGGACCCCGTCGATGATGCCGACGCTCACGGCGGCGACCGAGTCGCGCAGGACCGTGCGCCGGGCGTTGATGGCACCCTTCTCGACGCCCCACGCGACCGCGTCGGCGAGCGCGACGTACGCGCCCGTGATCGCCGCCGTCCGGGTCCCGCCGTCGGCCTGCAGGACGTCGCAGTCGAGCACGATCGTGTTCTCGCCGAGTGCCGACACATCGATGATCGCGCGCAGCGAGCGGCCGATGAGCCGCGAGATCTCGTGGGTGCGGCCGCCGACCTTGCCACGCACCGACTCGCGGTCCGAGCGGGTCGAGGTCGCCCGCGGGAGCATCGCGTACTCGGCGGTCACCCACCCCTCACCCGAGCCCTTGCGCCAGCGCGGCACCCCCTCGGTGAACGAGGCGACGCACAGCACCTTGGTGCCGCCGAACTCGACGAGGACACTGCCCTCGCCGGCGTCGAGGAACCGCCGGGTGATCGTGACCGGGCGCAGCTCGTCGGGGCGGCGGCCGTCGGCGCGCAGTGTCGTGGTGGAAGACGTCATGCGGACGAGCCTAACCGGGGCTCTCCCACGGCCCGCCATCGTCAGAGCGTGTAGACGGCTCCCGGGGCGGCCAGGTCGATCGGTCCGGCGAAGACGCCGCGCGCCTCGGCGAGGGTCATCTGCGGGTCGTTCCACTCCACCAGGTGCGTCAGGACCAGGCGACCGACACCGCCGTCCGCCGCGACCAGACCCGCGCGCCGGCCCGTGAGGTGCACACCGCGCGAGGCGTCGTCCCTGCCCTCGACGTAGGCGGCCTCGGCGAGCAGCAGGTCCGCACCTGCGGCGAGGCTCAGGACACCGTCGCAGAGGTCCGTGTCTCCCGTGTACGCGAGGGTCACGGACCGTCCGGGCTCGAGCGACGACGGACCGGTCACCCGGACGCCGAACGCCGGGATCGGGTGGGCGACCTCGACGGGCTCGAGCGTGAACGGGCCGACGACGACCGGCACACCCGGAACCCACTCGCGCACGTCGAACTGCTCGGAGACCGAGGTCGCCGGGTCCTTGCCCGCCATCACGGCGAGCCGTTCGGCCGTCCCGGCCGGGCCGTACAGCGGGACCTGGTCGCACGCACCCTGCGGCCGGTAGCGCCGCAGCACGTTGAGCACGATGAGGTCCGCGACGTGGTCGGAGTGCAGGTGGGACACGGCGATGAGGTCGAGCGCCGTCGGGTCGCCGTAGCGCTGGAGCGGACCGAGGGCGCCGTTGCCGAGGTCGAGCAGGACGTTCCACGTGCGGTCCGCACCGTCGGCGCCCGGTGCCTGCACCTGCACCAGGTAGCCGGACGCGGCGGAGTCCGCGCTCGGGAACGACCCGGCGCAGCCAAGGACGACGAGCCTCACCGCAGGGCACCGAGCGGCTCGACCGCACCGACCTCGGGTCCGAGGAACCTGCGCGCGAGCGCCTGGAACGAGACCGGGTCCCCCGTCGCGATGAACCGGTGCTCGGCGGGGCCGGCAGTCGGCTCACGCTCCAGGTCGTGCGCGACGAGCGTCCGGTAGACGTCCTTCGCGGTCTCCTCGGCGCTCGACACGAGCGTGACGTCCTCGCCCATGACGTAGGAGATCACGCCCGTCAGGAGGGGGTAGTGGGTGCAGCCGAGCACGAGGGTGTCGACGCCGGCCGCCCGGACGGGGTCGAGGTACTCGTGCGCGACGGCCATCAGCTCGGGGCCCGACGTGATCCCGGCCTCGACGAACTCGACGAACCGAGGGCACGCCTGCGACGTGAGGTGCACGCCCGGTGCGACCGCGAAGGCGTCGTCGTAGGCGCGCGACTGGATCGTCGAGTGGGTCCCGATCACGCCGATCCGGCCGGTGCGGGTCGCGAGGACGGCACGGCGAGCGGCCGGGAGGATGACCTCCACGACCGGTAGCCCGTGGCGTAGCTCGTACCGCTCGCGGGCGTCGCGCAGCACCGCCGACGACGCCGTGTTGCAGGCGATGACCAGCATCTTCACACCGGCGTCCGCCAGGTCGTCCATGACAGCGAGCGCGTGCGCCCGGACAGCCGCGAGCGGCTTGGAGCCGTACGGGGTGTTGAGCGTGTCGCCGATGTAGAGCGTCGACTCCTGGGGCAGCTGGTCGAGGATCGACCGCGCGACGGTCAGGCCGCCGACGCCGGAGTCGAAGATGCCGATCGGGGCCTCGTTCACGGCGACGAGCCTATCCGAGCGCGCGCCGCGTCTCGTCGGCCGCCCGACACCACGTCAGCGCGGCCGGTCGAGCTCGGCGAGCAGGACGTCGAGCAGCGACTCCTGCAGCCAGCTCAGGGCTGCGTAGATCGAGCCGAGGTACCGCCGGACCTCGAGGGCCGGGTCGGGCTGCGCGTCGCGGTCGTCGTCGGGAGGCTCGCTCTCCAGCTCGGCGTAGAGCGCCTCGGAGGCCTCGTCGTCGTCCAGCCCGAGCCGGTCGGCCAGGACGAGACGCAGGTCGGTGATCGTCGCGGCGAGATCGGCACCGGCGTCCGGGTGCACGACGAGCGCCCCGCGCGGCCAGCCGTCCGCCGGACCGGTCGTCAGGGCATCCCACAGCGCCGTGAGCCGTGCCGTCTTGACGTGCCGCAGGTCGTCCTCGGTGAGCCGGCGGAACTCGGCCGACACCCTGGGCTCGTTCCGGGACGCGTCCGGCAGGAGCCTGCGCACCGCAGCGTCGTCAGGCGCCCGGATGTCGTCGATCCGCAGGCTGAGGCCGGCCAGGGACTCCGTGGACGGCAGCGCGTGCGACGCGTCGTCGTCATCGCCATCGACCCCTCCCCGGTCCTCGAGGCGCCCGGCGCCCAGCAGCTGCGCGACGTCGGCGACCACGGCCGCCACCGCGGCGCGTTCGTCCGCGTCCAGCTCGGCGACGAACATCCCGCGCTCTCGGCGGAAGGCGCGCATCAGTCGCCCGACCGCTGGAGCGTCGCCCACAAGCCGTAGGAGTGCATCGCCTGCACGTCGACCTCCATGCGCTCACGGTTCCCCGCAGAGACCACGGCACGCCCCTGCTCGTGGACCTGGCGCATGAGCATCTCCGCCTTCGCCTGCGGGTGGCCGAAGTACGACCGGAACACGTACGTCACGTAGCTCATCAGGTTGACCGGGTCGTTCCAGACGATGGTGACCCAGGCGTCGACCGTCGAGATGCTCTGCTCGGCAGCGGCGAGCCCCTCGGGCGCGGTCTGCAGTGTCACCCGTCCACTGTAGGTGCGCGGTCCCGCGCGCGGACCCACGCGTGCGTGCCCCGCTCCGGGCGCCGTACGTTGACGCCATGAACTCGTCGTCCGCCGCCCCGCGCGGGGTCAGCACCGCACTCCTGACCGACCGGTACGAGCTGACGATGCTGCAGGCCGCGCTCGCCGACTCCACCGCCGGCCGGCGCTGCGTCTTCGAGGTCTACACCCGTCGCCTCCCGCCGGGTCGTCGGTACGGGGTGCTCGCGGGGACCGGCCGCGTGCTCGCGGCCCTGGCCGACTTCCGCTTCGGCACGCCCGAGCTGGACTGGCTCTCCGACGAGCACGTCGTGGACGACGCGACGCTCGAGTTCCTCGCCGGGTTCCGCTTCCAGGGCTCCATCCGGGGCTACGCGGAAGGCGAGGTCTTCTTCCCGTTGTCGCCCGTGCTGGTCGTCGAGGGGACGTTCGTCGAGGCGGTGCTGCTCGAGACCCTCGTGCTGTCGATCCTCAACTACGACTCCGCGGTCGCGTCGGCTGCGTCACGGATGACCAGCGCGGCCGCCGGGCGCCCGTGCCTCGAGATGGGGGCGCGGCGCGCTCAGGAGGACGCAGCGGTCGCCGCCGCGCGCGCCGCGGTCATCGCCGGGTTCATAGGGACCTCGAACCTCGAGGCCGGTCGGCGCTACGGGCTGGCGACCATCGGCACGGCCGCCCACGCGTTCACGCTGCTCCACGACGGTGAGGAGACGGCGTTCGCCTCGCAGGTCGCGTCGCAGGGCATCGGGACCACGCTCCTCGTCGACACCTACGACGTCCACCGCGGCGTCGAACGGGCGGTCGCGGCCGCCGGGACCGGGCTCGGGGCCGTGCGCCTCGACTCCGGGGACCTGGGCGTGCTCGCGCACGAGGTCCGTGCCCAGCTCGACGGGCTGGGTGCGCTGAACACCCGGATCACCGTCACCTCAGACCTCGACGAGTACGCGATCGCGTCCCTCGCTGCGGCCCCCGTGGACTCCTACGGGGTGGGCACCTCGGTCGTGACAGGCTCGGGCGCCCCCACGTGCGGCTTGGTCTACAAGATCGTCGCCCGCGAGGGGCGTGACGGCTCGCTCGAGCCCGTCGAGAAGATCGCCCGCGCCAAGACGAGCACGGGCGGTCGCAAGGCCGCGGCCCGGCAACTGGGTCGGGACGGCCGAGCCGTCGAGGAGGTCCTGATCACCGGCCCGGACCAGGCGGTGACCGCGTGGACCTCCGACGACTCGTCGCTCCGCGCCCTTCAGGTCCCCCTCGTCACGCGCGGCGTCGTCGACCCCCGGTGGACCGGTGCGTCGGGCGTCCGGCTGGCGACAGAGAGACACCGGGCCTCCCGCGACGAGCTGCCGCGGGTGGCCCGGCGTCTGTCCGCGGACGAGGCCGCGGTGCCGACCGTGACGCTGCGGCTCGAGGGCTGAGCCCGCCGCGGCGTCGGTGAGAGCGAGGTCGCTACACGCGTGTCCGTCCACGTCCCACGAGGCCGAGGATCAGGCTCACGACGAGGACGATGACACCGATCCAGATCAGGAAGTGTCCGATGCTGGTCGCGACGCCGAGGATGACCAGGACGACGCCGACAAGGATGAGCAGGAGCCAGGACGGCATGGTGCCTCCTTCAGTTCCGACAGCCGGGGCTGTCACGATCGAGCGGTGACCGGGGGTGCCCGGTACCGGGTAGGACCTGTCGAGCCTGACATCGGCATCTCGCGTCCGCACCCGCTGCGAGAGGTTGCGGAATCCGCCTCGACTGTTATGTGGGCGGCCGTCCAGGTCGCTGGCCTGCAGGTTTGCACAGCAGCAGGCGTGTCCACCATGTGAGACGGACGCCGGTCAGCGCTTCCCGACGAACCAGCCCCGCAGCAGCTCGAGCCGTGCGGTGAGCTGGTCCGGGTCGGCGAGAGCGACCTCCGGGCCGCCGCACCGCCGACGCAGCTCCGAGTGCACCGTGCCGTGCGGCTGGCCGCTGCGCCGGGCCCAGGCACCCACGAGCTGCGCAAGCTCCTTGCGCAGCGTCGCCTGCTTGCGGTGGTCCATCTCGGCGAGCTGTGCGGCCTGAGCGTCCTTCGACGCCCGGCTGCCGCGCCGCCCGCTCAACTGGTCGGCCTGACGCTGCTTGAGCAACGTCGTGACCTGGTCCGCGTCGAGAAGACCGGGCAGCCCCAGGAAGTCCTGCTCCTCGTCCGAACCCAGGTCGCCGCCCGTGCCGAACTCGCCGCCGTCGAACAGCACGCGGTCGAACGACGCCAGCGACTCGAGCGCCTCGAACGCGCCCTGGAGGCCGTCCGGGCCCACGGCGTCCGGCCCACCCCGCTCCGAGTTCGCCGCCGCGAGCAGCGCGTCCTCCGGGGAGAAGCCCTCACCGGCCTCCTCGGCCGTGAGGGGGCGGTCGAGGGCGTGGTCCCGCTCGGCCTCGAGCGCGTTGGCGAGGGCGAGCAGCTGAGGGACGCTCGGCAGGAACACCGACGCGGTCTCGCCGCGTCGACGAGCGCGCACGAACCGCCCGACCGCCTGGGCGAAGAAGAGCGGGGTCGAGGTGCTCGTCGCGTACACACCGACCGCGAGCCGCGGGATGTCGACGCCCTCGGAGACCATCCGCACCGCGACGAGCCAGCGCGAGTCGGAGGCGGAGAACGCGTCGATCCGGTCGCTCGCGCCGTCGTCGTCCGAGAGCACGACCGTGGGCGACTTCCCCGTGATCCGCGCGAGGTGACCGGCGTAGGCGCGGGCGTCGGTCTGGTCGGTCGCAATGACCATCGCCCCGGCGTCGGGAACCGAACGGCGAACCTCGCTGAGCCGACGGTCCGCTGCCGCGAGGACTGCGGGGACCCATTCGCCGTTCGGGTCGAGCGCCGTGCGCCAGGCCTGCGCGGTCATGTCCTTGGTGAGTGCCTCACCGAGCCGAGCGCTGACCTCGTCGCCTGCCTTGGTACGCCAGCGCATGGCGCCGCTGTACGACAGGAAGATCACCGGCCGGACGACGTGGTCGCGCAGCGCCTCGCCGTACCCGTAGGAGTAGTCCGACGTGCTGCGCCGGATGCCGTCGCTCCCGCGCTCGTACGTGACGAACGGGATCGCGGCGGTGTCCGACCGGAACGGCGTACCCGTGAGAGCCAGCCGGCGCGTCGCGCCCTGGAACGCCTCGCGGACCGCGTCACCCCACGACAGCGCGTCCCCGCCGTGGTGGATCTCGTCGAGGATCACGAGCGTCGGCGCCGCCTCGGTTCGCGCGGCGTGCAGCGCAGGCTTGCTCGCGACCTGGGCGTACGTGAGCGCCACGCCGTCGAAGCCGTGGCCGTGGCGGCCCTGGGCGTTCGTGAAGGCCGGGTCGATCGTGATGCCCACGCGAGCCGCGGCGTCCGCCCACTGCCGCTTGAGGTGCTCGGTCGGGGCCACCACAGTGACCCGGCGCACGACCCGCGCGGCCAGGAGCTCGGTCGCGATGCGCAGCGCGAACGTCGTCTTGCCGGCGCCCGGCGTCGCGACCGCGAGGAAGTCTCGCGGCTGGCGCGCCCGGTAGCTCTCGAGAGCCTCGGCCTGCCACGCCCGCAGCTTCTCGGCAGTGCCCCACGGCGCACGCGACGGGAACGCCGGCGGCAGCTGGGAGGCTGCCGCGGTCGACGCGTGGCTCGTGGGGAGGGGCAGGCGGTGCGGCGCGCTCACTTCCCGCCGGACGACGAGCCGTCGCCGGGGCCGTTGCTCCCGGGCCCGCCGTCCTTGGGGGCGCGCATACCCTCGTAGATCTCCTTGCACACCGGGCAGACCGGGAACTTGTTCGGGTCGCGACCCGGAACCCAGACCTTGCCGCACAGTGCGACGACAGGCGTGCCGCTCAGCGCCGAGCCGAGGATCTTCTCCTTGCGCACGTAGTGCGCGAACCGCTCGTGATCGCCCGGCTCGACCTCTTCACGCGTCTCCTGGCGTTCGAGGACGCTCGTGGAGGTCCCGGCCCCGGGATCCGCCGTGATCGGGTCCGACTGGGGGCTGGGGGGAAGGGGCTCGCTCATGGGCCCGAGTCTACGGCGCGACCCCGACAGACCCCAGGCCCGGATCGCCAGGTGAGCGGTTCGTCACACGTCCGCGCCGCGAGCGGCGGGGGGTCCGAGAAGCGACCAGGACCGGGCGCCGCGGTGCCGGATCGACGCCGTCGCCGTGATCACGGCGCTCTGAAGGGCCTCGACCGCCGACCCGCCGCGCACCAGCTCCGCGCAGTACGCGCCGTGCAGCACGTCGCCCGCGCCCAGCGTGTCGACGACCTCGTCGCGCGGGACCGACGGGGGCGTGACGGCACCCCGGGTGCCGTCCGCCAGGAGGTATCGCACCGATCCGGAACCGGCAGAGCGGGCGACGAGCCGCGGCCCGAGCGCCCTCACGGCCTCGAGGTCGCCGACGTCCGCGATCGGGCCCGGGCCCGGGAGCACCGCGTCGTCGGGGAGCGCGAAGTCGTCCGACAGCACCGCGTGGTCGACCAGCGCGAGCAGCTCGCCGAGCCCCGGCTTCCAGCTGCCGCCGTCGAGCACGACGGTGACCCCGGCGGCCCGGGCCCGACCAGCGAGCGCGACCGCCGCACCGAGGTGGTGGCCGTCCAGGAGCAGCACGCTCGCCCCTGCCAGGGCGTCGTCCGCCAGCCCGCGCGCCCGCGCTGACAGGTCGCCGACGCCCGTCGCGTTGACCGAGACCACCGCGCGCTCCCCCGTGGCCCGCGTCACCAGGACCGTCGAGACGGCCGGCGTCCCTGGCGCACCCTCGAGCAGGTCGACGAGCTCGACCCCCGCGTCGCGCAGCCCGGACCGGACGAGGTCGGCGATCGGCCCCGTGCCGAGCGCTGTGACGAGACGGGCGCGGACCCCGAGGGCGACGGCCGTCGCGGCCGCGTTGGCGGCCGGACCACCGAACCCCACCTCGAGGTCGGTCGCGACGACCTTCTCGTCGGGGGCCGGCACACGCTCGACGACCTGCAGGACGTCGAGCGTCACGAGCCCGCAGCACACGAGCAGCGGCGCGGAGACGGTGGTCACCGTGCCATCCTGCCCGCCCGACGCGGGCTCAGGCGTCCGTGCCGTGTCGCTCGACGAGGTAGACGTGGCCGTCAGGACCGACGACACGCTCGAGCTCGCTCTGCAGGCGCCGCTCACGCTCCTGCTCGTCGACGCTGACAGGTCGACGCGGCGCCGCCTGGTCACCGATCTGCGGCGGCCCGAGGATCGTCAGCAGCTTCTCGGTCACTGCGAAGCCAGGCGTCGCCGCACGGTCGTCACCGGTCGCGGCTCGGCGGCGGTCCACCAGCGCGGCGGTCGACCCGGCCAGCACGGCGCCCGCGACCAGGACCGCGGGCCAGGCTCCGAGCACTGGACCGAGCAGGTGCGACGCCACGAAAAGTGCGAGGGCCAGCAGCACCACGAGCAGCAGACGCCACCACCCGGCAGACCGGGACCGCACGACGCACCAGACCCCGCCGGCGACGAGCACGAGCCCGCCGAGCGGCCGCACCCCCGTCAGGTCGGCGACGGCGAACGCCGCGACGAGGCTGACCCCGGCGACGGCAGCGGTCGGGACGCGGGAGATCGAAGTGCGCGGCACGGCGCCACTGTAGGCGCCGCTGCCGCCGGGCTCGCACCGCGATCCGACCGTCCTACGCCGCAGACCCCCCAGGGCAATACGGTGGTGCCACCGAGCTCGCGAGAGGGAATACCTGTGACCACCACACCGATCGATGCCACCGCGACGAGCGCCTGGAGGGACCTGACGGCCCACCGGTCCGCGTTCGAGCCCGACCTGCGCGGCTGGTTCGCCGCCGACGGCGAACGCACCGCACGCCTCACCCGGACGGTCGGCGTCCTGCACGTCGACCTGTCGAAGAACCTCCTGACCGACGAGACGCTCGACCTCCTGGTCCGTCTCGCCGACGAGGTCGGCCTGGCCGGTCGCATCACCGCCATGTTCGCGGGCGAGCACATCAACGTGACCGAGGACCGCGCGGTGCTCCACACCGCGCTGCGCCGACCGCCGTCGTCCGCCACCCCGCTCGTCGTCGACGGTCAGGACGTCGACGCGGACGTCCAGGCGGTCCTCACCCGGGTGTTCGCGTTCGCCGACTCGGTCCGCAGCGGTGCGTGGACCGGCGTGACCGGCGCCCGCGTCGCGACCGTCGTCAACATCGGCATCGGAGGCTCCGACCTCGGCCCGGTCATGGCCTACGAGGCACTCAAGCCGTACGTCCAGGACGGGCTCGAGCTGCGCTTCGTGTCGAACATCGACCCGACCGACCTCGCGGAGACCGTCAAGGGCCTCGACCCGACCACGACCCTCTTCATCGTCGCGTCCAAGACCTTCGGCACGCTCGAGACGCTCACGAACGCCCGACTGGCCCGCGCCTGGCTGTGGGAGCAGCTGGTCGCGGCAGGTGCGATCGAGGACACCGACGCAGCCCGCACGGAGGCCGTGGCCCGCCACTTCGTCGCGGTGTCGACGGCTCTGGACAAGGTCGCGGCGTTCGGCATCGACCCCGCGAACGCGTTCGGCTTCTGGGACTGGGTCGGGGGACGCTACTCGGTGGACTCTGCCATCGGCACGTCCCTCGCGATCGCGATCGGCCCCGACGGGTTCCGCGACTTCCTCGCGGGCTTCCACGCGGTCGACGAGCACTTCCGCACGACGCCGTTCGCGCAGAACGTGCCGGTCCTGATGGGCCTGCTCAACGTCTGGTACGTCAACTTCCTCGACGCCCACACCCACGCCGTGCTGCCGTACGCGCAGTACCTGCACCGGTTCGCCGCCTACCTCCAGCAGCTCACGATGGAGTCGAACGGGAAGTCGGTCCGGTGGGACGGCACGCCGGTCACGACCGCAACCGGTGAGGTGTTCTGGGGCGAGCCCGGGACGAACGGGCAGCACGCGTTCTACCAGCTCATCCACCAGGGCACGCGGCTCGTCCCGGCCGACTTCATCGCGGTCGCGACGCCGGCGCACCCGCTGCGCGACGGCGACGCCGACGTCCACGAGCTGTTCCTCGCCAACTTCTTCGCGCAGACCAAGGCGCTCGCGTTCGGCAAGACGGCCGACGAGGTGCGGGCCGAAGGAACGGCCGAGGAGATCGTCGCGGCGCGCGTGTTCAGCGGCAACCGTCCGACGACGTCGATCATGGCGCCCGCGCTGACGCCGTCGGTGCTGGGTCAGCTGATCGCGCTGTACGAGCACATCACGTTCGTGCAGGGGATCGTCTGGGGCATCGACAGCTTCGACCAGTGGGGCGTCGAGCTCGGCAAGAAGCTGGCGATGGAGATCGCGCCGGCCGTCGCCGGTGACACGGCGACGCTCGACCAGCAGGACGCGTCGACCCGCGGACTGATCGAGTACTACCTGGCGAACCGCGCGAACCGCGCGTAAGGGCTGCGTCCGCCGGGTCTTGCAGGAGTGGTGAGGCTCAGATCGTCTCGAGCTTCGAGCTTGCGAGCGAGACCCGGCGGAGGTCACCGTTGCCGAAGTCGACGATGACTGCCTGCTCACCTGCCAGCGCGACGACGCGGCCTAGACCGTGCCGCTCGTGCGACACACGGACGCCGACCGGGATCGGGACGATCACGGCCGCCGCCGCAGCCGCGTCGCGGGCGGCCTTGAAGGGACTGTTCGGCAGATTCCGGCGAGCGCCGGTCGGTTTGTAAGGCATCGCCCACCATCATCCTCCCCTTTGGCCCAGAGTGGAACCGCTCTCCCCGTGAGAGTGCCCCCGTCGCCGCCGGGCCCAGGTCCAGGGGTCAGGCCAGCACGTCGAGCGAGCCCGACTGCGCCTGGGCGATCGCGAGCTCGTCGCTCTGCACGGCCACCTGGTCGGCAGCGATCGTCGCAGCGTCCGCGCTGGCCTTGACGTGCTCGGCGAGCGCACGCTGGTCGGCGAGGAGCTGGCGCTGGAGCGCGGTCAGGTCGGTCGTCGTCGCTGCTGCGGACACCTGCATGGGGACACCCTCCGTTCTCTGGCGCGTCGGTCGCGTCAGGGTGCCCATCGTCGCCGTCGGCGTGCCCTGAGCGATCGGTCGCTGTGCGGACGCTGTGCATCGTGGCTGGTCGGCATGGGCAATCATCTCGACGCCACTGCCTCGGCGCGCTGAGCAGGAGCCGCGTCCGCGCCGGGTCTCGGCCGTCCGAGACTCGTCGCGCCATGCACTGGTTGACTCGGCCCAAGCCCGCTATGCTTGCTCCTGGAGTTGCAGTGTGGAGTTACGCCACGGGTTCTGCCCGGGCACCGCGTTCCCTGAGGGAGCGGACGACGAATCACCGTAATAACTGGCCCCGAGAGTCGGGGTCGTCCGTATGCCCGTAAGGGAGCAGAACAATGGCAACAGGTACCGTGAAGTGGTTCAACGGCGAAAAGGGCTTCGGCTTCATTGCCCCCGACGACGGTGGCCCCGACGTCTTCGCCCACTACTCGGCGATCCAGAGCAGCGGCTACCGCTCGCTCGACGAGAACCAGAAGGTGCAGTTCGACGTCACGCAGGGCCCGAAGGGCCCGCAGGCCGAGAACATCACCCCGCTCTGATCACCATCTGAGCGTACGAACAGCGTCCCAGCCTCACGGCTGGGACGCTGTTCGTCTTGCTGGGGTCGTTCGTCGGCTCGCGCTGGGTCGTTCGTCGGCTCGCGCCGCGTCGTCGCCCCGGCTCCGCTCGTCCGCCTTGCGCCGGTCGACCGGCCCACGAGCCGCGCGGCTAGGCTCGGAGACGCCGCCGGCGCCCAGTCGGCCATCACGACGAGGCGGGCGGGGACGACGCAGATGGCGCACGACTACATCGCCGGGATGACGTGGGGCTGGACGGGAGTCCGGGGCACCTGGACCGGACCGAAGGCTGACCTCTCGATGGACCTCATGGTCGAGCGGCTCGGCACGACATGGACGGCACTCACGTTCGCGGCGTACCAGGACACTGCGCAGTCGACCGAGATCCACTTCCGGCGAGCGCCCACCGTCACCGACGACGAGGTCCGGGCGGCTGTCGCCCGCGCGAGGTCGCTGGGCCTGGCGGTCTGCCTCAAGCCCGTCGTGAACTGCACCGACGGGACCTGGCGCGCCCACATCAACTTCTTCGATCTCGACGTCCCGTGCGAGCCGACGTGGGCTCAGTGGTTCGCGTCGTACACCGAGTTCATCGTCCACTACGCGCGTCTCGCCGAGGAGACCGGCGCCGAGATGCTCTGCATCGGCTGCGAGATGGTCCAGACGGATCGGCGCGAGGAGCAGTGGCGTGCGCTCGTCGCGGAGGTGCGGGCGGTGTACTCCGGCCTCGTGACCTACAACTGCGACAAGTACCAGGAGGGCCAGGTCCGGTGGTGGGACGCCGTCGACGTCATGTCGTCGAGCGGCTACTACCCGATCCACGACTGGGACGCTCAGCTCGACCGGATCGAGCAGGTCGTCGCGGCCCACGGACTGCCGTTCTTCTTCATGGAGGCCGGCTGCCCCAGCCGCGCAGGTTCCGAGCACCTGCCGAACGACTGGAGCCTGCCCGGCGCAGCGGACCAGGACGCCCAGAACGCCTGGTACGAGGCCGCGTTCACCGCGACGTCGAGGCGACCGTGGGTCGGCGGTCTCATGCTGTGGGACTGGCCGGCAGAGCTTCACGACGAGGCGGCTGCGGCATCCGACGGCGACTACTGCATGTTCGGCAAGCGCGCCGAGCGCACGGTCCGGGAGCACTTCACGGCGCGGACCGGCTCATGACGGCAACGCCCCCGCCGGCGTCGACACGTGTCGACCGCTGGGTCTGGGCCGCCCGCCTGACCCGGACCCGTGCGCTCGCGGCAGCCGCGTGCCGGGCAGGCCACGTGAAGGTCAACGGCGACCGCGCCAAGCCCGCGACGTCCGTCAAGGTCGGCGACGAGGTCCGCGTGCGCGGCGAAGGGCCCGAGCGCATCGTCGTCGTGGCCCGGGTGATCGACAAGCGCGTCGGCGCAGCCGTGGCTGCCGAGGTCTTCGTCGACCACACGCCTCCCCCGCCCCCGCGCGAAGAGGTGGCGTCCGTGCCGCAGCGTGACCGTGGCGCGGGGCGCCCGACCAAGCGCGAGCGCCGACTCATCGACCAGTTCCGCGGACGCTGAGCCCTCGCGCGGCGTTCGAGCGCGCGCTCGTCCAGCAATCTTTCAGTCAACCGGTCGAGACTGCTCCGATGCCCTCCGCCCCACATGACGTCGTCCCTCAGCTGCGGCGCACCGTCGCCGGCCTCGCGGCGATCCTCGTCGGTCTCGTCGCGTTCGCGGCCGTGCTCGACGGGGTCGACGAGCACGGCGACCTCAGCGTCTGGGACTCGCCCGTTCTCACGTGGCTGCTGTCGCACCGGTCGGCTCCCGCGACCGCCGCGCTCAAGGCGGTCTCGTTCCTCGCCGACCCGGCCGTGCTCGCACCGTTCGTCATCGTCCTCGCCCTGGTGATCGCGTGGCGGACGCGACGGGTGCGACCCGCGCTGCTGCTCGGCGGTGCGATGGCGCTCACGATGGTCACCTCCACGGGCATCAAGGTGCTCGTGGGACGCGCCCGACCGCCGCTCGCCGACATGATGTCCCCGCCCGAGACCAGTGCCGGCTTCCCGTCGGGTCACACGCTCGGGACCGCGACGTTCCTGCTCGTCGCGAGCTACCTGCTGTGGACCTGGCGACCGACGACCCGGACCGCCGTCCTCAGCCTCGCCGTCAGCGCCGTGGGGACGATCGCGGTCGCGGTCAGCAGGCTGTACCTCGGCTACCACTGGCTCACCGACGTGACCGCGTCGGTGGCTCTCGCCGTGGCGATCCTCGGCGTCGTGATCCTCGTGGACCCCCTGCTTCCCACCCTCGTGCGGTGGAGCACAATGGTCGCTGTCCGTCGGCGTCGCAGCGTGCCGTCGGTCCCCGTTGTGTCGTGACCTCCCGGCACAGCTCACCGACAGGGAAGGGCGCACGTGAACCAGCCCCGCATGAACGTCGAGTCGTTCAACCTCGACCACCGCACGGTCGTCGCTCCGTACGTCCGCCTCGCTGACACCAAGGTCCTGCCTGCCGGGGACGTCATCCAGAAGTACGACGTCCGGTTCACGCAGCCGAACCGGGCCCACCTCGAGATGCCGGTCGTGCACTCGCTCGAGCACCTGTTCGCGGAGCACTCGCGCAACCACTCGACCCGGGTCATCGACTTCTCGCCGATGGGCTGCCAGACGGGCTTCTACCTGATCCTTCAGGGCGAG
>DASVMA010000143.1:0-2709 GCA_036384595.1 Cellulomonas sp.
GGTCCAGAGCGGGCGGCACCGTCGGCAATGCCGGCGCTGTCCGACACGTGTTCGTCACCGGAGGCGTTGCCTCCAGTCTGGGCAAGGGGCTGACCGCCTCGAGCCTGGGCCGGCTGCTGAAGTCGCGCGGTCTGCGCGTGACGATGCAGAAGCTCGATCCGTATCTCAACGTCGACCCGGGAACGATGAACCCGTTCCATCACGGCGAGGTCTTCGTCACCGAGGACGGCGCCGAGACCGACCTCGACCTCGGCCATTACGAGCGCTTCCTCGACGAGGAGCTGTTCGCCGCGGCCAACGTCACGACCGGGCAGGTCTACTCCGAGGTGATTGCGAAGGAGCGCCGCGGCGAGTACCTCGGCGACACCGTGCAGGTGATCCCTCACATCACCAACGAGATCAAGTCGCGGATACGGGCGATGGCGACCGACGAGGTCGATGTCGTGATCACCGAGATCGGCGGCACGGTCGGTGACATCGAGTCGCTGCCCTTCCTCGAGGCCGCTCGGCAGGTGCGCCAGGAGGTCGGTCGCGACAACGTGTTCTTCCTGCACGTCTCGCTCATCCCGTACATCGGCCCGAGCGGAGAGCTCAAGACCAAGCCGACGCAGCACTCGGTCGCTGCGCTGCGCTCGATCGGCATCCAGCCCGACGCGATCGTGTGCCGGGCCGACCGCGAGGTCCCCGAGTCCGTCAAGCGCAAGATCGCCCTGATGTGCGACGTCGACTCGGAGGCCGTCGTGACGGCCGTCGACTCGCCGAGCATCTACGACATCCCGCGCGTCCTGCACTCCGAGGGTCTGGACGCCTACGTGGTCCAGCGTCTCGGCCTGCCGTTCCGCGACGTCGACTGGGCCGACTGGGACGAGCTGCTGCGGCGCGTGCACCAGCCCGCGCACCGTGTCGAGGTCGCGCTCGTCGGCAAGTACATCGACCTGCCCGACGCGTACCTGTCGGTGACGGAGGCGCTGCGTGCCGGTGGTTTCCACCACGACGCGAAGGTCGTCATCCGCTGGGTCACGTCCGACGACTGCCAGACCCCCGAGGGGGCACGCCTCGCGCTCGAGGGCGTCGACGCGGTGCTCGTCCCGGGTGGCTTCGGGGTCCGTGGCATCGAGGGCAAGCTCGGCGCGCTCCGGTGGGCCCGCGAGCAGCTCGTACCGACGCTGGGCATCTGCCTCGGCCTGCAGTGCATGGTCATCGAGTACGCACGGAGCGTGCTCGGGCTGACCGGCGCGTCGTCGTCGGAGTTCGACGACCACCCCGCCGACCCGGTCGTCGCGACGATGGCGGAGCAGCTGGCGTTCGTCGACGGGGGCGGCGACCTCGGCGGCACCATGCGGCTCGGTGCGTACGACGCCATCCTGACGCCCGGCTCGGTCACGGCCGAGGCGTACGGATCGACGATGGTCTCGGAGCGTCACCGCCACCGCTACGAGGTGAACAACGCCTACCGCGGCAAGCTCGAGGCCGAGGGCATGGTCATCTCGGGGACATCCCCGGACGCCTCGCTCGTGGAGTTCGTGGAGCTGCCGCGCGAGACCCACCCGTACTACGTCGGGACGCAGGCGCACCCCGAGTTCAAGTCGCGGCCGAACCGTGCGCACCCGCTCTTCATCGGGCTGATCGGTGCGGCCCTCGCACGGCGCGGCACCGAGGAGGACTGAGCATGAGCGACGCGCCGTCCGACCAGGTGGCGGCGCGTCCGCTCTCGGACCACACCCTGATCCACGCGGGCAAGATCTGGGACATCGTGAGCGATGTCGTGGACCTCGGCCCGACGCAGGTGCTGCGGGAGTACGTCGACCATCCCGGTGCGGTCGCGATCATCGCTGTCGACGACCAGGACCGGGTCCTGCTCGTCTCCCAGTACCGGCACCCGGTGCGGTCGGAGCTGTGGGAGCCGCCAGCGGGTCTGCTCGACGTCGCAGGGGAGCCTGCGGTCGTCGCCGCGGCGCGAGAGCTGGCCGAGGAGGCCGACCTGCGGGCCGACACATGGCACGTCCTCGTGGACTTCTACACGACGCCGGGCGGGTCGAGCGAGCGGATCGAGGTGTTCCTCGCGCGCGACCTGCACGAGGTCCCCGAGGCAGAGCGGCACGTGCGGCTCGACGAGGAGGCCGACATGGTCCCCGTGTGGGTCCCGCTCGACGATGCGGTGGACGCCGTCCTCGCGGGTCGGCTGCACAGCCCGACGGCGGTGGTCGGCGTGCTCGCGGCGGCGCGAGCACGTGAGCGCGGCTGGGACGCCCTGCGCCCTGCGTGACTGCGGCGGCGCCGCAAGCGCAGGCGGTCAGTCCGTCGGGGTCGCGGCCACGACGACGTCGCGGGTGCGCATCGACGTCAGGAACACGGTGAGCGACGCGGTCAGGAGCACGGCTCCGAGCATGTGCAGCCCGACCAGGACGACGGGCAGACCTGTGAAGTACTGCACGTAGCCGATGACACCCTGCAGCAGCGTCACGACGAGCAGCCACAGGCCGGCCCTGCGCGTCGCGCCCGGCGCGGCCGTCCGGTAGAGGCTGACCAGCACGACCGCGAGGATGAGCACGAAGAGCCACACGACACCGGCGTGCGCGCGGGCGATGAGGACGGGGTCGACGGCGAACCGGTAGGCCACCTTGTCGTCGCCGCCGTGCGGGCCCGACCCCGTCACGACGACCCCGAGGGCGAGCAGGGCCACGGCGACGACCGTGAGCAGGCGGCCCA
>DASVMA010000144.1:0-2355 GCA_036384595.1 Cellulomonas sp.
GCGAACGGCCTGCCGGGCGGCGCGGGCGGTGACGACGGCGCGGCCGGGACGGGCCGACCGGGCGGGTTCACGTCCGGCGAGATCGCGTCGATCGACGGCTCGACGCTGACGATCACGACGTCCGACGGCACGACCGTGAAGGTCACGACGAGCACCGGCACGACCGTCTCGAAGAGCGCCGCCACCGACGTCTCGGCGCTCGCGGTGGGTGACACCGTGACGGTCGTCGGGCAGACGGCCAGCGACAGCTCGGTGACGGCCCAGGCCATCACCGAGGGCTCGACCGGCTTCGGCGCACCGGACGGAACCCAGAACTGACGATCGCGCCCCCCCTGCCCCCTGACCTGGTCAGGAGGCGGGGGAGGGCGAACCATGGCGGCACTACCAGCAGATGCATAGGTGGCACCCAGGTATCCCGCGAGGAATCCCAGCAATCCCCGCCATGGTGACGTCATGACTCGGAAGTCGCGCGCGGAACGGACAACAGGTGGTCGCCCGCAGGGCCGCAAGGGTCGGGCGAAGACCCTGACGAACGCGGCCCTCATCGCGGTGCTCGCGCTCACCGGTGCAGGGACCTGGTGGTACCTGCACCCCACGAGCGCGCAGGCGGGGACCACGACCGCCACCGTGCGGACCGCGACGGCCGCGATCGGCACGGTGTCCTCGACGATCTCGGCGCAGGGCAACATCGCCGCCGCGACGACGGCGTCCGCTGCGTTCGCGGTGTCGGGGACGGTCGCGACCGTCGACGTCAAGGTCGGCGACGCCGTCACGGTCGGGCAGCGCCTCGGGACGCTCGACACGGGCCCGCTCGACGACGCCGTCACGCAGGCGCAGGCCAAGGTGACGAGCACGCAGCAGCAGGCCACGACCGCGAGCCTCCAGCTCACGGCCGCGAAGCAGTCGCTCGCCGACGCGCAGACAGCGCTCGCCACCACGACGACGAGCCCGACCGGCACGACGACGACGAAGGGCACCGAGTCCCAGGTCACGAGCGCGAGGGCTCAGGTCAGCAGCGCGACGTCCCAGGTGACGACGGCAGCGGCGGCCGTGACACAGGCCAAGACGGACCTCGCGACAGCTCAGGCCAACGTCGCGAAGGCGGTCCTGACGGCGCCGATCGCGGGCATCGTCACGGCGGTCAACGCCACCGTCGGCTCGACGGTCAACAGCGGGTCGGGCGCGTCGAGCGGGTCCAGCGCGTCGACGGGCTCGGGCAGCTCGACAGGCTCGGGCAGCTCGTCCGCGTCGTCGTCGTCGTCGTCGACGGCGTCGAGCGGCTTCGCGACGATCGCAGACCCGACGGTCCTGACGACCTCGGCGTCGTTCGCCGAGGCCGATGCGGCCAAGCTCAGCGTGGGCCAGGTCGCTGCGGTGACGTTCCCCGCCGTCCCGGGCGCGTCGGCGACGGCCAAGGTCACCTCGATCTCGCCGACCGGCACGACGACCAGCGGCGTCGTCACCTACGCCGCGACCATCACGCTCGACGCCCCACCGGCCGGCGTGCGGCTCGGGCAGACGGCCGACGTCACCGTGACGACCGCGCAGGCGGCCAACGTCGTGACGCTGCCGAGCAACGCCGTCACGGTCGGGACGCTGGCGGCCGACGGGACGACGTCGGGGACGGTCCGGATCGTCGCGGCCGACGGCACGACGACGACGACCGCCGTCACGGTCGGCCTGCAGGGTGACTCGACGACCCAGATCGTCTCGGGCGTCGCGGCCGGCGACAAGGTCGTGGTGTCGCTCGACACCGCGGTCGGCACGACGACCACGAACCTTCAGCAGCTCCGGAACAGCTTCGGCGGCGCGGGTGCGTTCCCGGGCGCCGGCGGCGGCTTCACCGGCAGGAACGGTGGCTGATGCCTGAGCTGACGCGACCGCCCGTCCTCGACCTCCGGGGCGTGCGCAAGGTCTACGGCGAGGGTGAGGGCGAGGTGCGGGCCGTCGACGGCGTCGACCTCGTCGTCGAGGCGGGCGAGTTCGTGGCCGTGATGGGGGCCTCGGGCTCGGGCAAGTCCACGATGATGAACATCCTCGGCTGCCTCGACGTGCCCACCGGTGGGTCCTACCTGTTCGACGGTGTCGATGTCGCGTCGCTGTCGGAGCGTGCGCTGGCGGTCGTGCGCAACCGGTCGATCGGCTTCGTCTTCCAGTCGTTCAACCTCATCCCGAGCATGACGGCGCGCGCGAACGTCGAGCTGCCGATGCTCTACGCGGGCGTCGGCGCCGCGGAACGCCGTGAGCGCGCGCAGGCCGCGCTCGAGCTGGTCGGGCTGGCGCCGCGGGCGGAGCACCGCCCGAACCAGCTGTCCGGCGGGCAGCAGCAGCGCGTCGCCGTCGCCCGCTCGCTCG
>DASVMA010000145.1:0-2727 GCA_036384595.1 Cellulomonas sp.
GATCGCGGCGGCCTCCACCCGCGCGTCCGCCAGGGTGGCGTCGGCCTGCTGCTGCGCGTCCTCGATCAGCCGGCGGCCCGACTCGACGTCCGGGGCCAGGGCGGCGAACACGGGGGCGAGCTCGGCTTCGTGCCCCGGCTCGTCGACCGCAGGGACACCGACCGGACCCGCAGGGCCAGGAGCTCCGACCGGCCGGAACCGGTCCAGGATGCTCAGACGCGCCATGGCATCTCCCCGAGTCACACGACTCTTCGGACTCTACGCGCGACGCTGCGCGGCGCCAGCGGTCCGCTCGGTCGACGAGCGGGCCACCGGCGCCGCGACCAGGGCGTCAGGCCGGCTGCACCGTGTAGACGACCGTCTGCACGCGGATCATGCCGTCCTTGAAGATGAACGTGTCGACGCCGTTCTCGACCTTGCGTCCGCCGCCGGTCGCCTTCCAGCCGAGGTACAGCACGTCGTCGGCGAACACGGTCTCCAGCTCCCACTGCGCCTGGGGGACGTCGCTGAGCAGCTGGATGAAGACCTGTCGTGCGCCGTCCTTGCCCCGGTACACCTTGCCCTGGACGATGAGAATCGCGTCGTCGGCGTAGTCGGAGATGATCCCCTCGAGGTCCTCGCCGCCCAGCGTCTGGCCGTGGTGCGCAAAGACCTCTTCCGGAGTCCTGGTGGTCGTCATGACGTTCCCTTCACTCGATCCTCATTGACGGAGCGGCCGGGCTGCCGGCTGGCTCAAGTTTCCTCCGAATGGCCCCCTTGTCCATGCCGCATCGGGTCAAATCTCGGTACGGTCTGACGAGTGGACGACGACGGCGTCGTCCCGCTGTCGGGAGGCGTCATGAAGGCGGTTCGGCTGCACCAGTACGAGGTCCGGCCCCTGGTCGAGAACGTCGCTGAGCCCGTGGTCACCCATCCCTTCGACGTCGTGGTGCGGGTCGGCGGCGCGGGCCTGTGCCGCACCGACCTGCACATCGTCGAGGGCCAGTGGGCGGCCAAGAGCAATGTGGCGCTCCCGTACACGCTCGGCCACGAGAACGCCGGCTGGGTGCACGCGGTGGGCTCCGCCGTCGAGCACGTGCAGGTCGGCGACGCGGTGATCCTGCACCCGCTCGTCACGTGCGGCTTCTGCCGGGCCTGCCGGGCAGGGGACGACGTGCACTGCGAGGCGCAGGCGTTCCCCGGGATCGACACCGACGGCGGCATGGCCGAGCTGATCAAGACCTCGGCGCGCTCGGTGGTCAAGCTCGGCGCGGGCGTCGAGCCGGCTGCGGTCGCGGCCCTGGCCGACGCGGGCCTCACGGCCTACCACGCGGTCAAGAAGGCCGTCCCGCTGCTCCACCCGGGCACCACGTGCGTCGTGATGGGGGCCGGCGGCCTGGGCCACATCGGCATCCAGGCGCTGCGGGCCATGAGCGCGACGCGGATCGTCGTGCTCGACAGCAACGAGGAGGCCCTCGCCCTCACGCGCGCCTGGGGTGCGGACGTGACCGTCGTGGCGGACGGCTCGCACGTGAGCACGGTCCTCGAGCTGACCGACGGCAAGGGTGCCGAGGTCGTGCTCGACTTCGTCGGGGAGCGCGGCGCCGAGCGCGACAGCTGGGCGATGACCCGGCGGGCCGGCAGTGACTTCGTCATCGGGTACGGCGGGACCGTCGACATCCCGACCATCGACGTCATCTCGACCGAGCGCAACGTCGTCGGGAACCTCGTGGGCAGCTACAACGACCTGGTCGAGCTCATGGTGCTCGCCGCCGACGGCAAGGTCGAGATGCTCACGCAGACCTACCCGCTCGACGCGGTCAACGACGCGATGGACGACCTGGACGCCGGCCGCCTGCGTGGCCGCGGGATCCTGGTTCCTTAGGCCGCCGACGGGTCACGGGCTCGGGCCTCACCTAGCATCGGTGCCATGAGCGCTGACGGACTGGCCCGAGCCCGGCACAAGATGCACGACGCGGGGGTGCCGCGCACGGCGGTCGACGCGTTCACCCGGTTCTACGGGCTGCTCGAGTCCGGCGAGACGGGCATCATCGCGGAAGAGGACGTCAGGCCCCTGACCCGCGTGCCCTACCTCGCGGACCTCGACGTCGACGAGGAGGCCGGTCGCCGGGCGCTGGCGGTCACGGCCGTCCTCAAGCTCAACGGCGGGCTCGGCACGTCGATGGGCATGGACCGCGCCAAGTCGCTGCTGCGCGTCCGCGGCGGACGGACGTTCCTCGACCTCATCGCCGAGCAGGTGCTGGTCGCGCGGGCAGCCACCGGCGCGCGGCTGCCGCTCGTCCTGATGAACAGCTTCCGCACCCGCGACGACACGCTGGCCGCGCTCGCCGCGTACCCGGACCTGCGCGTCGACGGGCTGCCGCTGGACTTCCTGCAGAACCGTGAGCCCAAGCTCCGCACCGACGACCTGAGCCCGGTCGAGTGGCCTGCCGACCCGGACCTCGAGTGGTGCCCGCCCGGCCACGGAGACCTGTACACGGCGCTGTACGCGTCGGGCACGCTGACCGCGCTGCTCGATGCGGGCTTCCGGTACGCGACCGTCTCGAACTCCGACAACCTCGGGGCAGCGCCCGACGCGCGGATCGCCGGCTGGTTCGCCGGCACGGGCGCGCCGTTCGCGGCCGAGGTCGCTCGGCGCACCCCGGCCGACCGCAAGGGTGGCCACCTCGTGGTGCGCGCCGCGGACGGTCGCATCGTGCTCCGCGAGACCGCCCAGACCCGGCCCGA
>DASVMA010000146.1:0-4688 GCA_036384595.1 Cellulomonas sp.
CGAGGTTGGCGGCCGCTGAGGCGCGACGGAGCAGCTGGGCGTCGACGACCGCACGGGACGACGCCACCTTGCGGTGCAGCCGGTCCAGTCGCGAGGCGGACACCCACAGGCGCCAGCCGACCACGAGGACCACCGCGCCGACGAGGAGGACGATCTCCGACCAGCTCATCGCTCGTCACCTCGGCCTCGACGGCGGTCGAGGTGCCATCCGCCGCGGCGTGAGGACGGGTCCTCCCCGACCGGTTCGACGCGCCCCTCGACGACCATGTCGTAGACGGTGAGGATCTCGTGGCTCACCGAGGACCAGTCGTACCTGCGGACCGCGGAGGTCGCGGTCGCGACAAGCTGCTGGCGCAGCGGGGCATCGTCGAGCACCCGGACGAGCGTGCGAGCGAGGTCGGCCGGGTCGCCGACGCGGAAGAGAGCCCCGGCGGTGCCGTCCTCGAGAACCCGTCGGAACGCCCCGAGTGCGCTCGCGACCACGGGGGTCCCGGCGCTCATCGCCTCGACGAGCACGATCCCGAAGCTCTCGCCCCCGGTCTGGGGAGCGCAGTACACGTCGACGGACGCGAGGAAGCTCGCCTTCGCCTCGTCGGTGAGCCCACCGAGGAACTCCACGGCTCGGGCGGCGTCGCCGATCAGCTCGCGCGCCTCGTCGGGCCCGGTGTCACCGCGGCCGGCGACGAGGAATCGCGTGCCCGGGTGGACGGCGAGCACGTCGGGCACGGCACGCAGCAGCACCTCGAGTCCCTTGCGCGGTTCGTCGAGGCGGCCCAGGAAGGCCACCGTGGGCGCGTCGGCTGTGCCGCGCCACCGGTCATCGGGCTGGGCGCTCGTGAACGCCTCGACGTTGACGCCGTTGGGGATCACGACGGCGTCGCCGCCGAGGTGCTCCACGAGCGTGCGGCGTGCGTCCTCGGACACCGCGATCCGCGCCGAGATCTTCTCCATCGACTGCCGGACCAGCGGGTAGGCCATCTGGAGCGGCCTCGACCGCACGAGCGACGTGTGGAAGGTCGCGACGATCGGTCCGTCCGCGATCCACAGGGCGAGCATGCCGAGCGACGGGGTGACCGGCTCGTGCAGGTGCAGGACGTCGAACTCGCCGGCGATGAGCCAACGACGCACGCGAGCCGCCGTCACCGGCCCGAACGTCAGCCGGGCGACAGCGCCGTTGTAGCGGACCGGCACGGCCCGGCCTGCCGACGTCATGTAGTCGGGGATCGGGGTGTCGTCGTCGGCCGGCGCGAGGACCGACACGGTGTGCCCGCGCTCGATGAGCGCCTCAGCCAGGTCCCGGACGTGGAACTGGACTCCCCCGGGGACGTCGAACGAGTACGGGCAGACGATGCCGACGCGCAGCGGCCTGTCGCGGCCCGGGACCTCGGGGGTGCTCACGCGTCGTGCTCCTGTGCCGCCAGGGTCGCGGCGTACCGGTCGGCGTCGAGGTCGTCGACCCAGACCTTCTGCAGCATGTGCCAGTCCTGCGGATGTGCCGCGATGCCACGGGCGAGCTGGTCGACCCACCCCTGGGACAGCGCCTGGACCTGGTCGGCGCGCGTGCCCGACGTCGGCACGTCGAGCAGGTCGCCGAACTCGACGACGATGCCCCAGGGCGACCCGGCCGCGCGACGGCGTACGCCGTGCAGGCGCTCGTACCAGATCGTGGTCCCCGCGAGGCGGGCGCCCGTCGCGACCGCAAGGGCCGCGGGCCCGGCGGCGACCCGGGCCACTTCCCCGAACAGCGACACCTCGACCCCCCGAGCCGTGAGGTCCCGATCGGCGAGCAGCGGAAGCAGACCCGAGCCGCCCCGGACCGCACGGACGAGGTCGCGGAACACGTCACCGCCGTTCTTGTGCAACGGGATGATCGTCAGGCCCAGCCGCTCGCGCAGACCGAGGAACTCCTGGAAGAGCTCCTCCGGCTCGAGGTGCTCAGCGACCGTGACGACCCTCGCGACGTGCGCTGTCGCCCAGGCCCCCGCCAGGTCCCAGTTCCCCGTATGGCCGAGCCCGAGCACGATGGTCTCGCCCGCGTCGAGCAGGGGGGCGTACCGGTCGAGCCCGATGGTCCGCACGCGGGCCTCGATCTGGTCGCGCGTCAGCGACGCGAGCGTGAAGGCCTCGCCGTAGTAGCGCAGGTACGAGCGCATGCCTGCCCTGCTCAGGCGTCTGAGCTCGCGGGCGCTCAGGTCTGGACGGACGCGGTGGAGGTTCGCCTCCAGCTGACGCACGCCGCCGCCACTGGCGAGCCAGGCCGCGTCGGCTGCGACCGCGCACAGCGCCCGGACGACGCCGCCGGGGACGTTGCCCGCGACGCGCAGCCCCAGGACGGCGAGCCGTCCGCTGTCCGGTCGCCTCATCGGGTGGCCCTCGACTGCTCGCGCACCGTGGCGACGCGCTGGCCCACCGTCACGGCCGACGCGACAGCGAGCAGCGCGAGCACGACGGTCAGCACGGCGACGGGCAGGCCGAGGCCGACGAGGAACGTGCCGACGAGCACGAGCACCAGACGGTCGGCCCGCTCGGCGATGCCGATGGCCGCAGTCATGCCGAGGCCCTCGGCGCGTGCGCGGGCATAGGGCACGACGGATCCCAGGACCAGACAGGCCAGTGCAAGGACAGCCGTCGGCCGGTCGTTGCCGCGTCCGATGAACCACAGCACCAGGCTCGAGAAGATGGCCGCGTCCGCGAACCGGTCGAGCGTCGAGTCGAGGAACGCCCCCCAGGGTCCCGAGCGCCCGGCGCGCCGTGCCATGACCCCGTCGAGCGAGTCCGTCAGGGTGAAGACCGCGATCATCAGGGACCCCACCAGCAGGTGGCCCGTCGGAACCAGCCAGAGCGCCATGATGACGACGCCGACGGTTCCGGTGATCGTCACAGCATCCGGTGAGACGCCTCGGCGGATCAGGAGGTCGGCGAGCGGGGTCCAGAGCGTCGTCATGAAGCTCCGCAGGCGGTTCAGCACGCGGCGATCATCCCTTCGATTCGGTGGGCCAGGCGGCAGCGAGCCGGGCCCGCGTGTCTGCCAGCAGCACGGGCAGCGCCCGCGTCTGCGCGACGATCGGCAGGAAGTTCGAGTCGCCCATCCATCGTGGGACGACGTGCTGGTGCAGGTGCGCGGCGATCCCCGCACCCGCGACCTCACCCTGGTTCATGCCCAGGTTGAAGCCGTGCGGCGCCAGGACCTCGCGCGTCACCCGCATCGCGGTCTGGGTCAGGGCGGCGACGTCGGCGACCTCGTCGGAGGTCAGGTCGGTGTAGTCCGGGACGTGCCGGTAGGGGCACACGAGAAGATGGCCCGAGTTGTACGGGTAGAGGTTCAGCACCACGTACGCGGCGGGTCCGCGCGCGACGACGAGACCCTGCTCGTCGGGCAGCGTCGGGATCCGGCAGAACGGGCAGCCCTCGCCGGGCTCGCTGTCCGTCGGCTTGTCCTGACCGCCGATGTACGCCATCCGGTGCGGCGTCCACAGCCGCTGCAGCCCGTCCGGCGTACCCGCGAACTCGCCGGCGTCGACGACCTCGACCGCGTCGCGGTCGTCGTCCCCCCGGTCCTCGGCCGTCATCCCTCCCGCCTAGACCTGCGCATGGTCGCGGACGGCCGCGACGATGCGCTCGATCGCCTCCGCGACCGGCACGCCGTTGTCCTGACGACCGTCGCGGTACCGGAACGACACCGCACCACCCTCGGCGTCCTCACCGCCCGCGATCACGACGAACGGCACCTTCTGGGTGCTCGCGGTGCGGATCTTCTTGCCGAACCGGTCATCGGAGTCGTCGAGCTCGGCACGGATGCCGTGCGAGCGCAGCTGCGCGACGACGCCGGCCAGGTAGTCGTTGAACGGCTCCGCGACCGGGACCGCGACGACCTGGACGGGTGCGAGCCACGCCGGGAAGGCGCCCGCGTAGTGCTCGGTCAGGACGGCGAAGAACCGCTCGATCGAGCCGAACAGCGCGCGGTGGATCATGACCGGGCGCTGCCGCGAGCCGTCGGCCGCCTGGAACTCCAGGTCGAACAGCTCGGGCAGGTTGAAGTCGAGCTGGATCGTGGACAGCTGCCACGTGCGTCCGATCGCGTCCTTGGCCTGGACGGAGATCTTCGGCCCGTAGAACGCTGCACCGCCCGGGTCCGGGACGAGGTCGAGGCCCGAGGCCACGGCGACCTCCTCGAGCGTCCGGGTCGCCTCCGCCCAGACCTCGTCCGAGCCCACCGACTTCTCCGGGTTGCGGGTCGAGAGCTCGAGGTAGAAGTCGTCGAGCCCGTAGTCCTTGAGCAGGTCGAGGACGAACGTGAGCAGGCTCGTCAGCTCGCCCTTCATCTGCTCCGGGGTGCAGTAGATGTGCGCGTCGTCCTGCGTGAAGCCGCGCGCTCGCGTCATCCCGTGCACGACGCCCGACTTCTCGTAGCGGTAGACCGTGCCGAACTCGAAGAGCCGCATCGGCAGCTCACGGTACGACCGGCCGCGCGCGCCGAAGATGAGGTTGTGCATCGGGCAGTTCATCGGCTTGAGGTAGTAGTCCTGGCCGCCGTCGAGCTGCATCGGGGGGTACATGCCCTCCGCGTACCAGCTCAGGTGCTGGGACTTCTCGAACAGGGTGCTCTTGGTGGCGTGCGGGGTATAGACGAACTCGTACCCGCTCTCCTCGTGGCGCTTGCGGGAGTAGTCCTCCATCACCCGACGGAT
>DASVMA010000147.1:0-1941 GCA_036384595.1 Cellulomonas sp.
GTAGAGGCGCTCGGCGTCGTTCCGGACGAGCCCGAGGGCATCGCGGTAGGCGGCCGCAGCGTCGTCCGGCCGGCCGGCCCGGCGGTGCAGGTCGGCGCGGGCCGCGGGCAGCAGGTGGTAGCCGTCGAGCTCACCGGTCGCGGTCAGCGCGTCGAGGAGCACGAGCCCGGCGTCCGGCCCGTCGGCCATCCCGACGGCGATCGCCCGGCTCAGCTCGACGTACGGCGACGGCGTGAGCCGGGCCAGCCCGCCGTAGAGCGCCGCGATCTGGTGCCAGTCCGTGTCTGACGGTGTCGAAGCCGTCGCGTGACACGCGGCGATCGCGGCCTGCAGCTGGTAAGGACCGACGATCTCCCGGCGCGCGGCCGTCCCGAGCACGCGCAGTCCCTCGGCGATCCGGTCGGCGTCCCACCGGCTGCGGTCCTGCTGGTCGAGCGGCACGAGGTCGCCGGTCGCGTCGACCCGAGCCGTCCGCCGCGAGTCGTGCAGCAGCTCGAGCGCGAGCAGGCCGAGGGCTTCGGGCTCGTCGGGCATGAGGGTCGCGAGCACGCGCGTGAGCCGGATCGCCTCGCCCGACACCGGCTCACGCAGCAGCGCGGGGCCCGACGTCGCGGCGTAGCCCTCCGTGAACATGAGGTACAGGACCGCGAGGACGCCCGTGAGCCGCTCGGGCAGCAGGTGGGCGGGCGGCACCCGGTAAGGGATGCCCGCGTGGCGGATCTTGCCGCGCGCCCGGACGAGCCGCTTCTGCATCGCGGGCTCGGCGACCCCGAACGCCCGCGCGATCTCCTCGACCGTGAGACCGCAGAGCGTCCGGAGTGCGAGCGCGACCCGCGCGTCCATGTCGAGGGCCGGGTGGCAGCACGTGAAGATCAGCCGGAGCCGGTCGTCGGGGATCTCGTCGTCCCCCGTCGGGCGCGGCTCGTCGTCGGCCGGCAGCATCGCAACCTCCCGCAGCTTGCGTGCCTCGGTGGTGGAGCGGCGCAGGCGGTCGAGCGCGCGGTTGCGGGCCGTCGTCGTCAGCCAGGCGCCGGGGCTGCGCGGCACACCGTCCACCGGCCAGTGCACGGCCGCGGCCTCGAAGGCGTCCTGCGCGCACTCCTCGGCCAGGGCCCAGTCGCCCGTGACCCGGATGAGCGTCGCGACGACGCGACCCCACTCCTCGTGGAACGCGAGGGTCAGGGCCGCGTCGACGTCGGCTACATCGGCCATATCGGCCGGAGCTCGATGGGCCCGATGTGGCTCCCGGGGTGCGCCGCGGCGAGCTCGATCGCCTCGTCGAGGCTCGGCGCCTGGATGATGTTGTAGCCCGCGACGTGCTCGCGTGCCTCCGCGAACGGCCCGTCGACGACGAGCAGCCGGCCCTCGCGGACCCGGACGGTCTTGGTCTCCTCCGGCGGGCGCAGCCGTGCACCGTCGAGGTCGATCCCGCGGCGGGCGGTGTCCTCGACCCACGCCGTCAGCGGCCCCTGCCAGTCGACCTCGCCGGAGCCGTCGCCGCTCTCGCTCGCGGCGCCGGCGAGGATGCGCTCGGTCTCCTCGTCCGTCCCGAAGATCATCAGGTAGCGGAGCCAGCCGGCGGGCGGCGCGTCGGCGAGGACGTCCCAGGGGGTCGGCGCGTCGAGGTCGCCGAACTCGAAGGGCCACGTCTCCCGGACCTCGATCGAGCCGAACCGCGCCACCGGATGGGCAGCCGCGACGGCGACCGCGGCGTCCATGTCGGGAGCCTCGAGGATGTCGAACCCACCGATCTGCTCGCGCGCCTCGGCGAACGGCCCGTCGGTGACGATCGTCTCGTGACCGCGGCTGCGCACGGTCGTGGCGTCCTGCGCGGGACGCAGCCGGTCGCCCGTGACCCGGGTGCCGCGCGCGGTCGTCTCGTCGACCCAGGGCTGGGGGTCGGTGTCGGCGGGCGCGGGCTGGGTCCCGGGGGCGACCCGG
>DASVMA010000148.1:0-2364 GCA_036384595.1 Cellulomonas sp.
GACGACATCGGCATCGCGCGGGCCATCGAGATCGCTGTCGAGAGCGCGTCGAGGATGCCGGTCAGTCCCTCCGGACGCGTCCGGTCGAGGTCGTCGCTGTAGCTGTCGTTGCTCATGCCCTGCTCCCTCCGCCGGCCGGGCGGTCGCCCAGCGCGTCACGCACGACCCGCCCGACACCGGGCGGGACGAGATCATCGATGTCGCCCCCGAACCGCGCCACGTCCTTGACGAGCGACGACGCGATGTGCGCGAGCGCCTGGTCGCCGGCGAGGAAGACCGTCTCCACCCCCGTCAGGCGGCGGTTCATGAGTGCCATCGGCAGCTCCGCGTCGAAGTCGGCCCCGCCGCGCAGCCCCTTGACGATCGCCACCGCACCGACCGACCGGACGAACTCGGCGAGCAGACCGGTCACCTGCTCGACCCGGACGCCGGGGACGTCCGCGAGTGCCGCGCGAGCCAGCTCGACGCGGACGTCGACGCTCAGCAAGGCAGCCTTGGACGAGTTCCGGGCGACGCCCACGACGACTTCGTCGAACAGCGACGCGGCGCGCCGCACGATGTCGATGTGGCCGAGCGTGATCGGGTCGAAGGACCCCGGGCAGACGGCTGTGCTCACCCAGCCAACCTACGCGAGGGCACGCTCGGGCTGAGCGAACCACACGCGCGTCTCGCCGTAGGTCCGCTCGTCGATGCGTTCGAGGCCGGCGGGCCAGGCGGGCTCGGGGCTGCGCGTGGAGCGCTCGACGACGAGCACCGCGTCGGCCGAGAGAGCACCCGCCACGTCGCCCAGGACCGCCGCCAGCTCGTCGTCGGGGACGTCGTAGGGCGGGTCGACGAGCACGAGGTCCCAGGGTGCGACGACCGGTCGCGCCACGAACCGTTCGACGCGCTCGACGGCGACCGTCACGGCGTCTGCGAACCCGAGGGTGGCCACGTTGCGTCGGCACACGTCGGCCGCGACCCGGGCCGACTCGACGAGCGTGACGACCGCCGCACCCCGGCTCGCGGCCTCGAGCCCGAGGGCGCCGGACCCGGCGTACAGGTCGAGGACACGCGTGCCCGAGAGGGCGCCGAGGTGCTCGAGCCGTGAGAACAGCGCCTCGCGGACGCGGTCGCTCGTCGGACGCGTTCCCTTCGGGGGGACCTGGAGCGTGCGACCGCCGGCGGAGCCCGCGACGATCCGGGTCATCGCCGGCTCTGCGGACGGGTCGCTGCCGAGGCGGCACCCGGCGCAGCCGTCCCGGACGCGTCGGTCATGCGCTCCATCATCGACTTCGTGCTCGTGCTCGAGCAGACCGCGAACACGATCGCGCTCACCGCGACCTGCGCGATGACGACGGCGGACGGCACGTGGCCGAGCGCGACCGCGATCAGGACGGGGACGAGACCCAGCACGACCACGTCCGGCCCCCGTGCGAGCACCATCGTCACGCCCGCGGGCAGTGCGCCCATCGGTGTCGAGACGAGAGCGCCGCCCCAGTCGGGAGCAGGGCGGTAGGCGGCCCGCACGGCCGCGCCGGCCCAGACCGGCGTCGAGACCACCCCGAGCGTGAGCCAGGACGTCAGATCCCCCGCCCAGGCCCCCACAGCACCGAACGCGACGAGCGACCACGCGAGCATGACGATGCCAGGCACGACCATCCGCAGCCGGCGCACCTCGCGGGCCGGTAGCGGGAGCAGCCTGTCGAGCACGGGAGCCATCTCGGCGCGCCGGGCACCCTCCCCCGTCGCCGTCATGGCGACCGAACCGGCGACGACGAGGGCGATCGCGAAGCCGAGCCGTCCCGCGAGCTGCGGTACGACACCGACGAGCACGGGGACGAGCGCCGCGACGACGATCTGGACGAGGTGGCGCACGGACCGGAGCAGCACCGTCGCATCGGCGGAGACCAGTGCCGAGACCGGGCCCCGCACCAGCCCGAACCGGGCCGAGCGACGGCGTCGCGGTGCAGCCGCGCTGTCGGTGAGCGCGCGCCCGAGCTCGCGCGAGTCCATCGAGACGACCGCCCCCGCGGCCTGGCTCGCGACCGACCCGCTCACGCGCAACGAGCGCGACGGGATGTGGTCGAGCCGGCGGTCGACGACCACCGCGAGACCCGCCACGACGAGGACGAGGCCGGCGAGCGACCAGACGGGGATGGTCGGCAGACCGGCGGGGTGCCAGCCGAGCACCACGCCGAGCACCGCGAGGACGGGCGCGGCGGCCAGCACGAGGTCACCCACGAGCGAGGTCGCGCCCCGCCGCACGTCGAAGGTCTGCGCGAGGCCGGCCACGAGGACGAGCGCGGCGGAAGCCAGCCCGGCCGCCAGCGCGCCGACCACGACCTGCCCGCCGTGGTGGTCACCGAGCAGGCCACCGTCGAG
>DASVMA010000149.1:0-6307 GCA_036384595.1 Cellulomonas sp.
AACTGGGACTACCGCTACTGCTGGCTGCGCGACGCCGCACTGACCATCCAGGCGCTCCTCGAGCACGGGTTCCCGGACGAGTCGACGGCGTGGCGCGACTGGTTGCTGCGAGCCGTCGCGGGCGACCCCAAGGACCTGCAGATCATGTACGGCGTCGACGGTCGTCGCGACCTGCCCGAGCGCACGCTCGACCACCTGCGGGGGTATGCGGGGTCGCTCCCGGTGCGACTCGGGAACGCGGCCGTCGGTCAGGTGCAGAACGACGTGCTGGGCGAGGTCATGTGCGCGCTGCACGCGGCGCGAGATGCGGGTCTTGCGGAGTCCGCCGACTCGTGGTCGCTGCAGCGGCACCTCGTCGACCAGCTCGTACGCCAGTGGCGGCAGCCCGACCGCGGCATCTGGGAGGTGCGCGGTGACCCGCGCCACTTCACGCACTCGAAGATCATGGCGTGGGCTGCGCTCGACCGCGCCGTGCGTGGCATCGAGGAGCACGGCCTGGACGGGCCCGTCGACCTGTGGCGCACGGAGCGTGACGCGATCCGGGATGACGTCCTGACCCACGGCTGGGACCCGGCGCTGCGCACGTTCGTCCAGTCGTACGGCGCGAAGCACACCGACGCCGCGCTGCTCCAGCTCGTCCAGGTCGGCTTCCTGCCGCCCGACGACGACCGGGTCACCGGCACCATCGCGGCCATCCGGCGTGAGCTCGAGGTCGCACCCGGGCTCCTCCACCGCTACCTGCCCGAGCATGCCGACGACGGGGTGGCCGGCTCCGAGCACCCGTTCCTTGCCTGCTCGTTCTGGCTCGCCGACGCGCTCAGCCGCCGCGACGAGCTCGAGGAGGCGACCGCGGTCCTCGACATCCTCACCAGACTCACGAACGACGTCGGCCTGCTCGCGGAGCAGTACGATCCGCTCACCGGCCAGATGGCGGGCAACTTCCCCCAGGCGCTCAGCCATCTCGCTCTCGTCCGCGCGGTCCACAGCCACGACGAGGCGGTCGCCCGCAGGGGCGGTGCCGTCTGACGCACGCTCGGGAGGTCATGATGACGGACACCGACCACGTCACTCCCGGCGGCCCGACGGTCGTGCGGACGCTCGACGAGATCGTCATCCGCACCGTGTCCGTGGGTCCGATGGACAACAACGCCTACCTGCTGACCTGCCGTCGCAGCGGGGCGCAGCTCCTCATCGATGCCGCGGACGACCCGGACCGGCTGCTCGCACTCGTCCGCGAGGGATCCGGCGCGGCGCGGCTCGACCTGGTCGTCACGACGCACCGGCACGCCGACCACCTGCAGGCGCTGCGCTCGGTCGTCGCGGTGACCGGAGCCCACGTCGCCGCGGGGGCCGACGACGCGGACGCTGTCGCCCAGGCGACGGAGACGCCCGTGAGCAGGCGCCTGCACGACGGCGACCCCGTCACGGCCGGTCACCTGAACCTGCAGGTCGTCGCGCTGCGCGGTCACACGCCGGGCTCGATCGCGGTGGTGTACCGCGAGCCCGAGCATGCGAGCGCACCCGGGGCGGCCCCCGGGCGCGCCCACCTGTTCACGGGCGACTCACTGTTCCCGGGCGGCCCGGGCAGGACGACCAGCACCGCGACCTTCACGACCCTCATGGACGATCTGGAGGCGCGCGTCTTCGCGCGGTTCGACGACCAGACGCTGATCTACCCCGGCCACGGCGACCCGACGACGCTGGGCGCGGAGCGTCCGCACGTGCAGGAGTGGCGCGCGCGCGGCTGGTGACCGCCCGGGTCAGTCGCGCTGAAGCGGTCCGAGCCAGACGTTCGCGACCGTGGCGTGCGCCGACTCCCCGTCGGAGGGGTGGAAGATCCCTGCGAGCACGTCGCGGTACAGCCTGCCGAGCTCGTTGCCGGCGAAGTACGACGATCCCCCACCGACCCGCAGCGCCTGGTCGACGACGTACCGCGCGTTCTCGGTCGCCCGCACCTTGAGCCCGACCAGCCGCGGGAACCACTGCGCGCCGTGGTCGGCGAGCTCGTCGACATCCCGCGCGAGGCTCGTGACCTGCGGCAGCATCCCGTCCTGCGCGATGGCCGCCTCGGCGACCTTCCAGCGGATGTCGGGGTCCTGCGCGTAGGACCTGCCGCCGTTCTTCATCGACGTCCGGCGGTGCGCCGCGGCGACCGCGAGCTCGAGCGCCCGCTGACCGATGCCCGTGTAGACGGCGGCGAGCAGGATCTCGAACGTCGCGAACAGCGCGAAGATGAACGGATCGGGGCTCGGGCCGACGGGCAGCCGCCGGTAGACGCGGTCGGCGCGCGCCGGGGCTCCGGCGAGGCGCGTCGTGCAGCTCTGCGTGGCCCGCATCCCGAGCGTGTCCCAGTCGTCAGCGACCTCGATCCCGCCCGCGTCACGGTCGACGACGGCGTGGACGAGCAGCGGTGCGGCCGGGTCGGAGTCGTCGCGGCCGAACAACGCGATCCGCGTCCAGGCCGGCGAGAGGGACGTGAAGATCTTCGTGCCCGTGAACCTGTACCCGCCGTCGGGCTGGGGCTCGGCGCGCGTCCGCGAGTCGAACATGACGAGGTCGTTGCCGGCCTCGGAGTTGCCGAACGCGTAGACCTCGCCGCGGGCCGCGTCATCGAGGACGAAGGCGAGCGACCGGTCGCCGCGCGCGACGAGAGCCGCCGCGATGCCGGTGACGACGAGGTGCATGTTGACGGCGAGCGCGGTGGCCGGCGCGGCCGCAGCGAGCCGCACCTGGAGGCACGCGACCAGCTCGAGGCTCAGACCGAGGCCGCCGAGCGACGCCGGGACGAACGCCTTGAGGTACCCCGCCGCGGCGAGATCGGCCAGGTCCTCGTGGGGGAACGCGTTGTCGCGGTCGTAGCCGGGAGCTCGACCGGCGATCCGGGCCAGCAGCTCGTCGCTCAGGACATCGGGAGTGGTCGTCATGGCTGCACTCTCTCACCGGGGTGCGCCACCGGCCCAGGCGATCCGGCAGGATGACGTCATGTCGATCTTCGCCGTCGAGTACAGCTACCACGACCTTCCCGAGCTCCGGTCGCAGACGGTCGCGCGTCATCGCGCCTACCTCGGGTCCCTGGCGGAGGACGGGCGCCTGCTCGGTTCGGGTCCCTACACCGACGGGTCGCCCGGCGCGCTGCTCGTGTTCCGCGTCGACGGGCGTCCCGCACTGGACGCGCTCCTCGCGGCTGACCCGTTCGCCGTCGTCGGGCTCATCGCCGAGACCAGGGTCCGGACGTGGGACCTCATTCTCGGCGGGTGGGCCGACGGGGTCTGACCCTCATCGGCGACCGGTGTCGCACCGGTCAGCGCGACCCCGGGAGCGCGACGGGCTCGATGCGCTCTTCCACCGCTGCCCCGTCCACGGCTCGGACGACGTAGGCACCCTGGCCGGCACGCTCAGACACCGCTCCGACGAGCTCGGTCCCGCGGTAGACGAGCCCCACGCCGTCGTCGGTGCAGTGCGTCGTGGGCAGCGCGCCCTCCGCGACGAGACGGTGCACGAGCGGACGCCTGCCCGCCTCGGAGTCGTAGTGCACACCGTTGCCGAACGGCAGAAGACCGAGGCCGTTGGTCACGGTACGGAGCTCCGGGCCGAACGAGTCGGTCGTGCCGCCCGCGTACCAGCAGATGGAGCCCGCGCTGACGCCGGCAAGGACGACACCGGCCTCCCAGACCCGCCGGAAGATCCGATCGAGACCGTGCACACGCCACACCGCCAGCAGGTTCGCGACCGAGCCGCCCCCGACCCACACGACGTCCTGGTCGAGCAGGAACGCCTCGATGTCGTCGACGTTCGGCATCGTGAACAGCCGTAGGTGCGCGAGGTCGAAACCGGCGAGCCGAGCGGCCTCCTCGGTCTCGCCGCGAAAGGCTGCCTGGTCGCCACCAGCCGTGCCGACATGGCAGACCCGGGGTCGACCGGCGACTCCCGCGAGGTCGACCGCATGGCGGACGAGCGGCCCGAACTCGAAGGACGTGCGCACCCCCGGGACATACCCTCCGGAAGTGGCCAGGATCGTCGGTTCGGGAGTCGTCACGCGCCGACGCTAGCGCAGACCACCGACGCGGCCGGCCGTGCGAGCCGTGTCAGGCAGGCTGCGTCACGCGCTCGGCGTCGCCTCGTTCGCCTCACGGCGGGCATCGCGCCGCGACGACGCCAGGCTCGCGAGGGTCGTGACGCCAAGGATCCCGACGATCGCGCTCAGCGACAGCCAGATGGGGATCTCGGGCGCCCACACGACGGGCTGACCGCCGTTGATGAACGGCACCTCGTTCTCGTGCATCGCGTGCAGGACCAGCTTCACGCCGATGAAGCCCAGCAGGACCCCGAGCCCGATGTTGAGGTAGACGAGCCGGGTCAGCAGACCCCCGATGAGGAAGTAGAGCTGGCGCAGCCCCATGAGCGCGAACAGGTTGGCCATGAGCACCAGGTACGGCTCGCGGGTCAGACCGAAGATCGCGGGGATCGAGTCGAACGCGAACAGCAGGTCGGTCGCGCCCAGCGCGACGAGCACGATGAGCATGGGCGTCACGAGCCGTCGTCCGCCCTCGACGACGGTCAGCCGCACGCCCCGGTAGTCCTCGGTCGCCGGCAGCCGCTTCTGGACGATGCGCAGCAGCAGGGGCGGCGTGTAGTCCTCCTCGTCGGTCTCCCCCTCACGCGCGACCTTGACGGCGGTCCACACGAGGAACAGGCCGAACAGGTAGAACACCCAGCCGAAGTTGGCGATCACGGCAGCACCGAGGCCGATGAAGATCCCCCGGAAGACGAGCGCCAGCATGATGCCCACGAGCAGGGCCGTCTGCTGGTAGGCCCTCGGCACCGCGAACTTCGTCATGATCAGCAAGAAGATGAACAGGTTGTCGACCGAGAGCGAGTACTCGGTGAGCCAGCCCGCGTAGAACTCCCCCGCGTACTGGGCCCCCGAGGCGGCCCAGACGCCGAGGCCGAACAGCACCGCGAGCCCGACGTAGAGCGCGAGGTGCCGCAACGACTCGCTGGTGCTGGGCACGTGCGGACGCCGCCCGACGACGGCCACGTCGACGACGAGCAGGGCACCGGCGAGTCCGAGGGAGATGATCCACACCAGAAGGGTGACGTGCACGAGGACCTTTCAGCTCACGAGGGTGGAGTCCGCGGAAGCCACGCGCGCGGCGTCGCCCCGGGTCTTGAGAAGACTTGCCACGGTCGCTACCGCGAGGGTTCCGACGATGACCGTCAAGGACAACCAGATCGGGATCTCCGGGGCCCAGGCTACGTGACGGCCGCCGTTGACGAACGGCAGCTCGTTGGTGTGCAGCGCCTCGAGCACGAGCTTGACGCCGATGAATCCGAGGATCACGGCCAGTCCCTGCGACAGGTAGACCAGGCGCGTCAGCAGCCCGCCGAGCAGGAAGTACAGCTGGCGCAGGCCGAGCAGGGCGAACGCGTTCGTCGTGAAGACGATGTACGGCTCCTTCGTGAGCCCGTAGATCGCCGGGATGGAGTCGAGTGCGAACAGGAGGTCCGTGCTGCCGATCGCGACCATCACGAGGAGCATCGGCGTGAGGTGACGGGTCCCGCTGATCCGCGTCGTCAAGCGGTCGCCGTGGTACTCGTCGGTGGTCGGGACGACCCGCTTGAGCAGACGGACCGCGAGGCCGTCGCGCCGCTCGGTGAGCCCGGCGTCGTCGTCCGCGTCGTGGTCCTGACGAGCGAGCTTGATGCCCGTGACGACCAGGAAGGCACCGAACAGGTAGAAGACCCACGAGAACTGCGCGATGACCGCGGCCCCGAGCAGGATGAACACCGTCCGCAGGACCAGCGCGATCGCGACGCCGACGAGCAGGACCTTCTGCTGGTAGGCGCGCGGCACCGCGAACCCGGTCATGATGATGAGGAACACGAAGAGGTTGTCGACCGACAGGCTCTTCTCGGTCACGTAGCCCGCGAAGTACTCCGAGCCGTGGTCCCAGCCCCAGGCGACGCCGAGACCGACACCGAAGACAACCGCGAACGCGATGTAGAAGATCGACCACCGGGCGGACTCACGGAAGGTCGGTTCGTGCGGTGTGCGCACGTGCGAGTAGAAGTCGAACACGATGATCGCGACGACGAGTGCGGCAGTGACGGCCCACACCCACAGAGGGACAGACATGGTTACCTCCGGTACGGAACTAGGTACCGGAGGTCTCTCCCACTCGTCGCTCGCGCGATCGAGCCGGCGCTACCGGGCCGACCGCTGAGTCGACCGTGATGACGAGAACGCCGTGTCGGGATACTCCCCTCCAACGTGTGCCAGCATACGGCACGGTCGCTGCAACTGCCC
>DASVMA010000150.1:0-7781 GCA_036384595.1 Cellulomonas sp.
TGGTCAAGCAGGTCGACCACACTCTGCGCTCGAACGGTCTGGCCGAGGTCGGCGACTATGTCGTGGTCGTCGCTGGTGCGCCGGTCGGCGTCGTCGGCTCGACCAACTCGATCGTCGTGCACAAGATCGGTGACGAGTAAGCCTCAACCGGCCGCGTCAAGCGACGCGTCCTGATCGACGGGCCCCGGGGACTTCCCCGGGGCCCGTCGGCGTTGTCAGGCGAGCGGGACCGCCCGCAGCGTTGGGCCGTCGTACTGGCTCAGGGGTCGGATGAGTGCGTTGGCGGCGCGTTGCTCCATCACGTGGGCCGTCCAGCCCACGACCCTGCTGGCGGCGAACAGCGGCGTGAACGTCGGGGGGTCGAACCCCATGAGGTGGTACGCCGGGCCTGTCGGGTAGTCGAGGTTGGGTTCGATCCCGGTGTGCGCGCGCATCGCCGCCTCGAGCGTGTCCGCGAGCTCGGCCAGGTCCTGCCGGCCGAAGTGCGCGACGAGACCGTCGAGTGCGGCCTTCATCGTCGGCACGCGTGAGTCGCCGTGACGGTAGACCCGATGCCCGAACCCCATGACCTTGGCCTTGCGCGCCAGGGTGTCCGTGAGCCACTTCTCGACGCGGTCGGGCGTGCCGATCTCGAGGAGCGTGGCGAGCACGGCCTCGTTCGCCCCGCCGTGCAGCGGACCCTTGAGCGCCCCGATCGCGCCCGTCACGGCGGAGTACAGGTCCGAGAGGGTCGATGCGATGACCCGGGCAGTAAAGGTCGACGCGTTGAAGGAGTGCTCGGCGTACAGGACCATCGAGATCTCGAACGCGCGCACGACCTCCGGGTCGGGGACGGACCCGAAGGTCATGTGGAGGAAGTTCTCGGCGTAGCCGAGGTCGTCGCGCGGCGCCACGAGCTCCTGGCCGTGCCGTCGGCGCTGGTCGAGCGCGACCATCGCGGGCAGCTGGGCCATCAGCCGGACCGACCGGGCCAGCTCGGCGTCGTGGGACAGGTCGTTCGCGCTCGTGTCGAACGCCCCGGTCACGCTGACCGCGGTGCGCAGCACGTCCATCGGGTGGGTGGAGTGCGGCATGGCAGTGATCGCTGCGATCACGGGGTCGGGCAGTGCGCGCTCGGACCGTTCCGTGTGCTCGAACGCCTCGAGCTCGTCGTCGGTCGGCAGCTCGCCGTCCCACAAGAGGTACGCGACCTGCTCGAACCGGCACCGGCCCGCGAGGTCCGCGACGGGGTAGCCGCGGTACAGCAGCGTGCTGGTGGCCTTGTCGATCGACGAGATGGTGGTCGTGTCGACGACGACCCCCGCGAGCCCCTTGTGGATCGTCGGCCGGTCGTCCGTCGTCGGGGTGTCGTCGGCGCTGTGGTCGGTGGTCATCGGCGGGAAGCCTCCATCGTCGTTGACGGGTGCGGTGCGGTGCTGCGGGTGCGTCAGGTGGTCGGGGCGCGGCGGACCGCGTGCCGCGGTTCAGAGCTCGAAGTCGAACACCCCCGAGTCGAACTGTCCATAGCCGGCGTAGTCGACCAGGTCGTACAGCGCGGACCTGTGCTGCATCCGGTCGAGCAGCGACGCCTGCGTTCCCTCGGCGAGGATCGTGTCGAGCCCCGCCTCGGCGGCGCCCATCGCGAGCCGCAGGAGCGTGACGGGGTAGATGACGATGTTGTAGCCGAGGTCGGCGAGCTGCGTGGCGGTGAGCAGCTCGCCCTTGCCGAACTCGGTCATGTTCGCGAGCAGCGGGACGTCGATCGCCGCGCGGAACGTCTCGAGCTCGGCCACGCCGAGCAGCGCCTCGGGGAAGATCGCGTCGGCACCGGCGTCGACCAGGGCCTTGGCGCGGTCGATCGCCGCATCCAGGCCCCGCACTGCGCGGACGTCGGTGCGGGCCATGACGAGGAAGTCGGGGTCGCGCCGGCCCTCGACCGCCGCGCGGATCCGCTGGAGCGCAGTCAGCTGGTCGACGACCTGCTTGCCGTCGAGGTGACCGCAGCGCTTGGGGTTGACCTGGTCCTCGATGTGGCAGCCGGCCACGCCGGCGTCCTCGAGCGCCTGGACGGTGCGCGCGACGTTCATGGGTTCGCCGAACCCGGTGTCCGCGTCGACGAGGGTCGGGAGGTCGGTCATGCGCGCGATCTGCCCGGCCCGCGTGGCGACCTCTGTCGCGGTCGTCAGGCCGATGTCGGGCAGGCCGAGGTCGGCGGCGACGACAGCTCCCGAGACGTACACGCCGTCGAACCCCTTGGCCTGGATCAGCCTGGCCGACAGGGGGTTGAACGCGCCAGGGAGACGGAGCAGGTCCCCGCTCGCGAGGCGTGCGCGCAGGGCCTGGCGCTTGGCCGACGCCGTAGTCGTGGCGTAGAGCATCAGAACAGTCCTTCCGGTGCGGGGGTGCCCGCCACGAGCCCTGGCGGGGCGGTGACTGTGACGTCGAGCAGCTCGGCGGCGCGCAGGTCGTCGAGACGCTGGGCGACGTCGAGGAACCGTTCGACCTCGACCTCCTCGAGCACGCCCGCCGCCAGGGTCCGGAGCTTGTGGACGTACTCGGCCCGGGCGAAGGGTCGTGCGCCCAGGGGGTGGGCGTCGGCGACGGCGATCTCCTCCACCAGTACGGTCCCGTCCTCGAGCGTGATCTCGAGCCGCCCGCCGAACGCCTTCTCGGCCGGGTCGTCGGCGTGGTATCGCCGGGTCCACTCGGGGTCCTCACGGGTCGTGATCTTGTGCCAGAGGGCCACGGTGTCGGGCCGGGCGGCACGGGCGGGGGAGTAGGAGTCGACGTGGTGCCATCCGCCGTCCTGCAGGGCGACCGCGAGGATGTAGGGGATCGAGTGGTCGAGCGTCTCGCGCGTGGCGCTGGGGTCGTACTTCTGCGGGTCGTAGGCCCCCGAGCCGATCACGACGTGCGTGTGGTGCGACGTGTGCAGGACGATCGAGCGCACCTGCGTCGGGTCGCCGGTCTCGGGGTGCTCTCGGTGCAGCCGACGCGCCAGGTCGATGAGCGCCTGCGACTGGTACTCGGCGGAGTGCTCCTTGGTGTACGTCTCGAGGATCGCGCGCTTGGCCTCGCCGGGTCCCGGCAGCATCACCTCGTACTCGGCGCCGGGGCCGTCGAGCAACCACGCGATCACGCCGTCCTCGCCCTCGTAGATCGGGGTCGGCGACGTCTGACCGCGCATCGCCCGGTCGACGGCCTCGATCGCGACCTTGCCGGCGAACGCGGGCGCGTAGGCCTTCCAGGTCGAGATCTCGCCCTTGCGCGACTGCCGGGTCGCCGTGGTCGTGTGCAGCGCCTGCCCGATGGCGTGGAAGGTGATCGCGGGATCGAGGTGCAGCAGGGTGCCGAGCCCCGCGGCGACCGCCGGGCCGAGGTGGGCGACGTGATCGATCTTGTGCTGGTGCAGGCTGATCGACCGCACGAGCGAGACCTGCACCTCGTACGCCGTCGCGATCGCGCGGACGACGTCGTGCCCGCTCGACCCCACGTGCTGCGCGACCGCGAGGAGCGGCGGGATCGTGTCGCCGGGGTGGGAGTACTCCGCCGCGAGGAACGTGTCGTGGAAGTCGAGCTCGCGCACCGCCACGCCGTTCGCCCAGGCGGCCCACTCGGGACTCGTCCGGGCGCTGCGCTCCAGGCCGACGACGGTCGCACCGACGCCACCTCGGGAGACGGGGTGCGCCTGGGCCTGGGCGCGTGCTGCGACCACGGGGGCTCGGGTGAGTGACGCGGTCGCGACGGCCGTGTCGTCGATGACGCGGTTGACGATCATCTCGACGACGTCGGGGTCGACCTCGACCGGATCGGCAGCGAGCTGGGCCAGCGCCCACGCGAGCTGCTCGGACCGGGGGAGCCGTTCGGCGCTCGGGTGGACCCGCACGGTGTGGCGCACGCTCATGCAGCAACCTCCGGTCGCCCGAGCGGTCGGACTGGTCCTGTCGCGTGCATCTCGACCTCCTCGTCCCGGTCAGGCTATGCGCCCGCGGCGCTCCGCACACGGACCTCACGTTCGGCGCGGCCCAGGCGTCTGCACAATGTGACCGTGCATGAACCCTTCGAGCTCGTCGTCGCCCGCCACGGCGGGACCGTCCTCCGTGTGTGCCGGGCCGTCCTCGGGCCCGTCGACGCCGACGACGCGTGGTCGGCGACGTTCTTGTCGGCGCTCGTCGCCTACCCCGAGCTGGCCGCCGACGCGAACGTCGAGGCGTGGCTCGTGACGATCGCGCACCGCAAGGCGATCGACATCGTCCGGGCGGCGTCGCGTCGCGCGGTCCCGGTCGACGTGCTGCCCGAGCGCGGAGTGTCGCCCGGAGCCGACGCTCGCGACCTTGACCTGTGGGCCGCGCTGGCCGAGCTGCCGACCAAGCAGCGCCAGGTCGTCGCCTACCACCACCTCGGCGGTCTGCCGTATGCCGAGATCGCCGAGCTGGTCGGCGGGACCGACGTCGCGGCGCGCCGGGCCGGCGCCGACGGCATCGCGACGCTCCGCCGCACGTACGGCGCCACTGCACCAGCCTCGACCCTCCGGAGAGAACCATGACGAGCACCGACCTCGACCCCGAGGCCCGCGACCTCCTCGCGACCGCGGGGCCCACCGACCAGGACCTCGCCCGGCTGCACGAGCGGCTCGTCTCCGCCGCGGTCGACGCCGGGATGCTGGACGTCGCCTACCGCACGATCGACACACCGGTGGGCGCACTGCTGCTCGCCGCCACCGAGCGCGGCCTCGTGCGCGTCGCGTTCGCCGCCGAGGACCATGACGCGGTGCTCGCGTCGATCGCGGCACGCATCAGCCCGCGGATCCTGCGCGCACCTGCTCGGCTCGACGACGCGGCGCGTCAGCTCGGCGAGTACTTCGAGGGGCGGCGTCACGCGTTCGACCTGGCCCTCGACCTGAGCCGGTCGACCGGGTTCCGCCGGACCGTCCTCGCCCAGCTGCGCGAGATCGAGTACGGCCACACGGCGTCGTACGCCGCGGTCGCCGTCGCCGCCGGCAGCCCGCGAGCCGTCCGGGCGGTCGGCAGCGCGTGCGCGACGAACCCGCTCCCCGTGGTCGTGCCGTGCCACCGCGTCGTGCGCTCGGACGGCACGATCGGCCAGTACCTCGGCGGGACGGACGCCAAGCGCGCGCTGCTTCGGCTCGAGGCCGCCTGAGACGTCTCAGGCCACCCCGTCGGGCGCGGGGTCCTCGAAGACGTCGGGCACGCCGTCGGTGTCGGCGTCGAGCGCCTCGAGCTCCTCGATGCGCCGGTAGGTCCGGTTGCGGGCACGCAGCAGCGTGGCGGCCAGCACCGAGGCGAGGACGGACGCGGCCAGGACGCCGACCTTGACGTGGTCGTCACGCGCGCTGGCCGGACCGAAGGCGAGGTCACCGATGAGGAGCGACACGGTGAACCCGATCCCGCCGAGGACGGCGACGCACAGCACGTCGAGCCACCCGAGGCTCGCGTCGAGGTCGGCGCGGGTGAACCGTGCGACGAGGTACGTCGTCCCGAGGATCCCGACCGTCTTGCCGACGACGAGGCCGGCGACGATGCCGAGGGCGACCCGGTCGGTGAGCGCCTGGGTGAGCCCCGAGGTGCCGCCGACGGTGACCCCGGCCGCGAAGAACGCGAAGACCGGGACCGCGACTCCGGCGGACAGCGGCCGGAAGCGGTGCTCGAAGTGCTCCGCGAGGCCGGGACCTGCCCCCGGACCGCCTGCCGCGTGGCTGCGCGCCACCGGCACGGCGAAGCCGAGCAGGACGCCCGCGACCGTCGCGTGCACGCCCGAGGCGTGCATCAGCGCCCAGGTGGTCACGGCGAGCGGCAGGAGCAGCCACCACGACCGGATCCTGCGCTGGACCGCGACCCAGAACAGCGCGAGCACGGCCAGCGCCCCGAGCAGCGGCAGCACCGACACGTGCGAGGCGTAGAAGAGGGCGATGATCGTGACCGCGAGCAGGTCGTCGACGACCGCGAGGGTGAGCAGGAACGTGCGCAGCGCTGCGGGCAGATGGGTGGCGACGACTGCCAGCACAGCGAGGGCGAACGCGATGTCGGTCGCGGTCGGGATGGCCCACCCCCGCAGCTCGCCGCCGCTCCCGCGGAGGTTGACCAGCACGTAGACGACGGCGGGCACGGCCATGCCGCCGACCGCCGCGAGGACCGGCAGCGCGGCGCGGCGCGGGTCGCGCAGGTCGCCGGCGACGAACTCGCGCTTGAGCTCGAGCCCGACGACGAAGAAGAAGATGGCCAGCAGCCCGTCGGACGCCCATCCGCCGAGGGTCAGGTCGAGCCCGAGGGCGGCCGGCCCGACCCGGACGTCACGCAGGGTCGCGTAGGAGTCCGCGAACGGCGAGTTCGCCCAGACGAGCGCCACGACGGTCGCGAGGAGCAGCAGCGCACCGCCGACCGTCTCCTTGCGCAGGATCGCGGTGACCCGGGCGGTCTCCGACCACGACCCTCGGGCGAGGAGGACGGCACGGGGGGTAGGACTGCGCACGGGGAGGGCTCCTTCGGGGTCGACAGAATCATGCCGACCAGGCTTCCCGGCGCACCTAGGACCATCGTAGCCAGGCACGGAACCACCCGTGACCAGGCACAGGACCATGGTCACCCGGGCCAGGACCCAGGTGTCGGACAGCTGCTCGACGCGGGTCCCCGTGGTAGGACGAACGTCCTGTTCATGCCCCGGGAAGCAGGGCTACCAAGGGGGGGAGGACAAGGTGGTCATCATGTTTCAGGTTCGCATCCACGGGCGTGGCGGACAGGGCGTCGTCACGGCGGCCGAGCTGCTCTCGGTCGCAGCGTTCAGCGAGGGACATCACGCGCAGGCGTTCCCCAGCTTCGGGTCGGAACGCACCGGTGCGCCGGTCGTGTCGTTCTGCCGGATCTCGGAGGTCGCGATCCGGTCGCACGACCCCGTCGCCGAGCCCGATGCCGTGATCGTCCAGGACGTCACGCTTCTCGGGCAGATCGACGTCCTCGGCGGGCTCAGTCCGACCGGGTTCGTGCTGCTGAACACCGAGCAGCCGCTCGTCGAGCTCGGACTGGCCGCGGCCGAGCGAGCATTGCCGCCCGGACACGTCGTCAGCGTGCCCGCGACAGCGCTCGCGCTCGAGCACGTCGGCCGCGCGGTGCCCAACGTGCCGCTCCTTGGTGCGTTCGCCGCGCTCACGGGGCTGCTGTCCATCGACTCGGTCGTCGCGGCGATCGAGGCCAGGTTCTCCGGTCCGGTCGCAGCGAAGAACGCCGCAGCCGCCCGCGCCGCATTCGAGCTGGTCGTCCAGGAGGCCGCGCATGTTGCAGCAGGTTGAGGGTTCGAAGGCCGTGGCGGTCGCGGTCGCCGCGTGCCGCCCCCAGGTCGTGTGCGCCTACCCGATCTCTCCGCAGACGCACATCGTCGAGGAGCTGAGCCGGATGGTGAAGGCCGGTGAGCTCACCGGGTGCGAGTACGTCAACGTCGAGTCCGAGTTCGCCGCGATGTCGGGGGCGATCGGCGCGAGCGCCGTCGGTGCTCGGTCGTACACCGCGACCGCGAGCCAGGGCCTGCTGTACATGGTCGAGGCCGTCTACAACGCCTCGGGCATGGAGCTTCCCATCGTCATGACGGTCGCGAACCGCGCGATCGGCGCCCCGATCAACATCTGGAACGACCACGGCGACGCGATGTCGCAGCGCGACTCGGGGTGGCTCCAGCTCTACGCGACGAGCAACCAGGAGGCCGCGGACCTGCACGTCCAGGCGTTCCGCATCGCGGAGGAGCTGTCGGTCCCGGTCATGGTGTGCATGGACGGGTTCGTGCTGACCCACGCG
>DASVMA010000151.1:0-5085 GCA_036384595.1 Cellulomonas sp.
TGCGCGAGGCGGGCTACCGCCAGCGCCGGGACTCGCGCGAGCTGGTGCTGCCCGATCCCGACAACGACGTGGAGTTCTTCTTCCTGCGTCCGCGTGACATCGCGGTCTACGTCGGGGCGGGCACGGTCGACGTCGGCATCACGTGCCGCGACCTGCTGCTCGACTCCGCGTCCTCAGCGACCGAGCACCTCGAGCTGGGCTTCGCGCGATCGACCTTCCGGTTCGCCGCACCCGCCGGCTCGATGACCGACGTCTCCGAGGTCGCCGGTCGCCGGGTCGCGACGTCGTACCCGGTGCTCGTGCAGGCCTACCTCGCTGAGCGGGGCGTGCGCGCCTCCGAGGTCGTCCGTCTCGACGGTGCGGTCGAGACCGCGATCCGGCTGGGCGTCGCCGACGTCATCGCGGATGTCGTCGAGACGGGCACGACGCTGCGCGCGGCGGGCCTCGAGATCTTCGGCGAGCCGCTGCTGCGCTCCGAGGCGGTCCTCGTGCGACGCACCGGGGCAGAGCCCGCCGGTCTCGACGTGCTGACACGGCGGATCCAGGGTGTCCTGACCGCCCGCGAGTACGTCCTCATGGACTACGACGTGCCGCTCGCGCTCGTCGAGCAGGCGGTCGCGATCACTCCCGGCCTCGAGTCCCCGACCGTTTCGCCGCTGCACAACCGCGACTGGGCGGCCGTGCGGGCGATGGTGCGACGCGTCGACACGAACCGCGTCATGGACTCGCTGTACGACGTCGGGGCACGCGCGATCCTGGTGACGTCGATCCACGCCTGCCGTCTCTGACCTGACGGGTCGACGAGTGGGTGACGAGTCGGGCGCCGGCAGGACGGCGGGCGATGCGCGTGCTGCGCTGCACGGTCCGTTCCGGCCGCATGCCGCGCGCCTGGTCACTCTCGGTCTCGCGGTCCTCGTCCTGCTGCTGACGGCCGTCCTCGTGGCCTCTCTGCCGAGCATCGCGTCGGAGTACGGGCCCGGCGACCAGGCCGGCATCGCGCTGCTCGGGCTGGCCGTCACGTGGTTCTGCTGGCGTCAGGCGTCCGTCTCGGCGCGTCCCGACGAGACGGGGCTCACCGTCCGCAACCTCGTGGTGTCCCGCCGGATCGCCTGGGCCGAGGTCGTCTCGGTGCGGTTCGGCGGCGGGCGTCCGTGGGTCCAGCTCGACCTCGCCGACGGGGACACGCTCGCGGTGATGGGGATCCAGCGCGCCGACGGTGCCCGCGCCGAGGCCGAGGCACGCCGGCTGGCGACGCTCGTCGAGCTGCACTCCCGGACCGCTCGCGACGACTGAGCCGGCCTGCGGGAGCTCTCAGGTCGAAGCGAGCCGCTGGGCGTGCACGCCGGCCACGGCCGACGCGAGGAACGCCGCCGGGTCGGTCTCGAGACCGCGCCCCATCGTCGACAGCCGCACCGGTGCGCCTGCGAGAGCCCCGAGCAGGTCGTCACCGGCGTCGACCTCCACGAGGCGGTGACGGCCGTGCGGTGCGACGAGCGTGAGCGCCTGCTGACGGATGCATCGGCCCAGGGCCTCCCATGATCCGTCGACAACGGCTGCGGGACTCTCGTGAGTGGGCTCACCGGCGGTCGACCGGCCGGCGAGGACCGGCACGACGACGTCCGCGGGAACCAGCGCGACCCGCCCGTACGCGGTCAGGGAGTGGTGGGAGACCCCGCGATGACGTTCGCGCGGGTCCGTCCCCGATACCCGCAGCGAGGCGACCGGCCGGCCGCCCAGGACCGCCGTCGCGTTGACCGCCTCACCGGCGGCGACCCCGGAGAACCCCCACCGTGTCCCTGTGCCGAGGTTGCCCGGCCCCTGCGCGACGACGACGAGGTCCGCGCCGACGACGAGCCGCGCAGCGAGCAGCCCGGTATGCACGGTCACGGCCTCGAGGTCGCCCCCGTACGCCTGGCCGGTCGTGATGCACGCGTCGATCCAGCCGGCGTCCGCGAGCCCCGCAACCGTCCGGGAGAACCCCGCGGGGAGCGCGCCGCCGTCGGTCATCACGTAGGCGACCCGTGGCGCGCGCAGGCCGTGCAGCGCGGCACTGAAGCGGGCGCCCGCGATGATCGCCGGCAGGGCCGAGTGAAGATCCGCCACGACGACCGGCAGCCCCGCGAGGTCGTCGGCGTCCCGGAGCGTCTCGTGGTGCTCGGACTCCTGGTCGTCGACGCCGAGCACCATCGCCTGCAGCGGGGTGTAGCGCGCCTTGACGAGGTGCCCCGGGGACGGCGGGGGATCAGCCGGAAGGGGGTCGGTCGGGGCGACGACGAGGGCGTACCCGCCGGTGCCCAGGCCCCGTGCGAGGGCCGTGACGTTGAGGAGGACCCGTGTCCCGACGTCGGGCACACCCACGAGCGACGGGTACGCCAGGGCCCGCACCAGGGCACCCGACGCGAGCCCGCGAGCACCCTCGATGTCGAGCGAGGTGTCGAGCTCGACACCCAGCTCCGCCGCCCCGCGCCACCGTGGACCGTGCGACACCACGACACCTGCACGCCACGTGATCACGCGCTCACGCTACCGGCCACTACCGTTGACCCGATGTCCGACCAGATCCATCCCGCAGAACGGCTGCTCAACCTCGTCATCGCGCTCGTCAACACGTCGGCACGCATGACCAAGGAGCAGATCCGTCGCAGCGTCGCCGGCTACGCCGACGCTGCGTCCGACGACGCCTTCGAGCGGATGTTCGAGCGCGACAAGGACACCCTGCGTGAGCTCGGCATCCCGATCCTCACGGTCACGGGCTCGGGTCACGGCGACGACATCGGCTACCGGATCGACCAGGAGGCGTACGCGCTCCCGCCCATCGACCTCACGGCGGCCGAGCTCGGGGTCCTGTCGCTCGCGGCGCAGTTCTGGCAGGACTCGTCGGCCCGTGCGGACACGTCGCGGGCTATCACCAAGCTGCGCGCCGTCGGGGCTGCACCCGAGGCGACCGACCTGGTCGCCGGTCTCGCCCCGCGCGTGAGCGCCGGTGGGGACGCGTTCGCGCCGCTGCTCGACGCGGTGCAGGCCCGCCAGGCGGTGACGTTCCGGTACCGCGCGGCGAGCAGCGGAGAGGTCCTCACCCGCGTCGTCGAACCGTGGAAGCTGCTCGCGCGACGCGGCGGCTGGTTCGTCGTGGGGCGCGATCGCGACCGGGAGGCCCCGCGGTCGTTCCGGCTGAGCCGTATCGAGGGCCGCGTCCGCACGGTCGGCCCGCCCGACGCATTCGGCGAGCCCGACCCCGCGGCACTGGCGGACGTCCTGATGTCGTGGAGCGCGGGGGAGTCCCGCGTCGCCACGCTCGCCGTACGTCCCGAGCGGGCCGAGGCCCTGCGCGCCCGTGCGGTGGACGCGGCCGACGAGCTCGACCGCGCCGACCCGTGGCTCGCCCGTGTGCTCGCCGACCGTGACGTCGTGCACGTGCCGTTCACGTCCGCGTGGGAGCTCGCCGAGGAGGTCGTCGGCTACGGCGACGCCGTGGTCGTGCTGGCACCGTCTGCGGTACGTGAGACGGTGCTCCGGCTGCTGCGCGTCGCCGCGACCCTGGACGAGCAGGGAGAGATGCATGGCTGAGAGGGCCAGCGACCGGCTGCTGCGCATGCTGGGGATGATCACCTACCTCGACCGGCACGCGGGCGTCCCGGTCGAGCAGATCGCCGAGCACTTCGCCGTCACCCCCGGCCAGGTGCTGAGCGACGTCGACACCCTGTGGATGACCGGGACCCCTGGGTACTTCCCGCACGACCTCATCGACTTCGACGCCGCGTCGTACGAGCAGGGCGTCGTTCGGCTGACGGAGTCGCGTGGCATGACCCGACCGCTCCGGCTGGGCACGCGCGAGGCCGTGGTGCTCGTCGCGGCCCTGCGCGCGATGGCTGCTGCGCTCGGTCCGAGCCTCGACCCCGAACGCGCCCGCGTCCTCGGCTCCGCGCTCGAGAAGCTCACGGCCGCGACCGGCGAGGCTGCGGCCGCGGTCGACGTGCGGCTCGCTGTGGACGGCTCACCCGCGGTCGTGGCAGCGATCGGGACCGCTCTGCAGACCGGTCGTCGGCTGCGGCTCCGGTACGTCAACGCTGCGGACGTCACGAGCGAGCGCGACGTCGACCCGATCCGGCTGATCACCGACGACGAGCGCTCCTACCTGCTCGGCTGGTGCTACCGCGCGGGGGCCGAGCGGCTGTTCCGGCTCGACCGCGTGCTCGCCGCCGAGGTGCTCGGCGACCCGGTCGACGCCGGTCACGTGGCGGGCACCCGGTCCGTCGAGTTCCACCCCGACCCCACGGGTGGCCTCGTCACGCTCCACCTGACCAGCCGGGGCCGCTGGGTCGCCGAGAGCGTCCCGGTGGAGGACGTGCGGAACCTGGCCGACGGCACCTTCGAGGTCGACCTCCGGGTCGTCGACCAGGCCTGGCTCCGCCACCTCCTGCTGCAGGCTGCGGGGGAGGTCCTGGAGGTGCACCCCCGCGACGTCGCGCACGACGTCGCCTCGGTCGCACGCTCGGCGCTCGCCGCGTACGGCCCGTTCGCCGAGCCGGACCGCGGCTAGGCTGCGCTGATGCTCTGGTTCGCGGTGTGGGCCGTCCTGGTGGTGGGGACGGTGGTCGGTGCGTTCTTCCTCGGTCGCGACCTGTGGCGCAAGGCGGCGGCCCTCCTGAGCGAGCTGGGCCGCGCGGCGGATGCGCTCGGCCGGCTCGGAGACGCGACGGCGCAGCCCCCCGGCGCGGACGTCGTGCCACCGATCCGTGCCCAGCTCTTCGACGACCGCGACGCGTTGCGGGCCAGGGTCGACGAGCTGCGGCGTGCACGCCGCGAACGGGCCCTGCGCCGTTCCGAGCGTCACGTCGCCACGTTCGCGCGGTGGCGGGCCTACAGTCGGTGACGGCCTGACCCTGGAGCGTCCGGGACCGCCCGCTGGACCCGGCTAGAATCTGCGCAGCACCTTTCGAGCCTGATGGAGAGCCCGTCATGAATGCACTGAAGCCGTGGCACGTGATCGTCCTGCTCGTCGTCGTCCTGCTGCTGTTCGGGGCGAAGAGGCTTCCGGACCTCGCCAAGAGCGTCGGTGAGTCCCTGAAGATCTTCAAGAGCGAG
>DASVMA010000152.1:0-3394 GCA_036384595.1 Cellulomonas sp.
GGGACAGGGACACGTCGTACCTCCACGGTCGGGGAGTGGGAGCGCCAGCGTGCCGTCGATCCGGACAAGTCGTCCTCATCGGACCGTCAAGGGTGTGTGAAGAATGCCGGGTTCGGCGGGCTCTGCCCGAGGGGACCGATCCTGGCGATTTGAGGTGATCTTGACGTTCCGGCGAGGCGCACCTAGCACTCCGGGGCCGATTCTGGGCGGGCACCGGGCAGGACCACTGCTCGTCGGACGAAGGAGAACCCGTGCGCCTTTCCGTACCGCTGTTGACCGTCGCCGGCACGGTGGCCGGCACTGCCGCTGCCGTCGTCGCCTACCAAAGCGCGGCCTCCGTCGGCTCGGTCGGGACCGAGCCGGCCTCCGTGCAGACCGACCAGCCGGCCGCCGTCGCCACGACCTGGCTGCCGTGCGAGGACGGGTGGAAGCGCGTCGGCAAGGCGTGCGTGCGGGAGAAGGAGAAGGTGGTGGTCGTCCACGACCTGCCGGCGCCGGCCGCTCCCCAGGCGCGCGCGGCCAGCGGCTCGAGCCACGGCTCGGCCCGTGACCACGCCGGCGACGACGACTCCGCCGAGCCGGAGTCCGCGGGTGAGGACGACCAGTCCGAGCACGCAGGCGAGGTCGAGGACCAGTCCGACGACGCCGAGCACGCAGGTGACGACGACTCCGGTCACGAGGACGTGGGTGACGACGACTGACGTCTGCCCCCGGACGACCCGCTGGGCTTCGACCTCACCCCCCGAGGTCGTGTTCCCCAGGGCTCAGCGGCAGTCGGACGCCCACGACGGTGCCGCCCTTCGGGGCGGCACCGGTCTCGGCGCTACCGCCGTCGGGGGCAGGACCGATCTCGACGGTGCCGCCGACCGGCTCGACCGTGCGCCGCACGATCTCGAGCCCGAGACCGGTGTGGCCCGGCCCCCGGGGACCCCGCACCGCCGGCCCGGGACCGGTGTCGGAGACCTCCAGCCGGACCGCGATGTCGTCCGCGTGCATCGCGACCCGGAACGACGTTCCTTCCGGGGTGTGGGCGAAGACGTTGTCGATCAGTACGTCGACCACGTCGCGCAGGTCCACCTCGTCGAGCGGCACGAGGGCCGGTTGGTCCGGGAGGTCGACCTGGAGCAGTCTCCGCTGGTCCTCGGCCAGGGGAGCCCAGTGGGCGACGCGATCCCGGACGACGTGGACGGCGTCGCAGCGCGAGGACATGTCGTGGCGCACGGGACGGCGGGCCTCGTTGACGATCGCGTCGATCGTGCGCTGCAGGGTGCCGATGTGCTGCCGGAGCCGCTCGGCCAGGGCCCCGTCCTCGACCCCTTCCACGTCGATCCGCAGTGCGGTGACCGGCGTACGCAGTCGATGGGAGAGGTCGCCGACCGCGGCGCGCTCCGCGACCAGCAGCTCGGTGATCCGCTCGGCCAGCCGGTTGAGCGCCTCGGCGAGCGCCCGCGTCTCCGGGGGGCCCTCGAGGCCCGCGCGCGCGTCGAGCTCGCCCTCCCGCAGCCGGTCGGCGACCTCGGCGACCCGGGTCACCGGGGTGCTGATCCTGCGCGCGAGCTGGACGGCCACCACGAGGGCGAGCCCGAGCAGGACGAGTCCGAGCGCGATGATCGCCGCCCAGGCCGCCGCGACGCCCTGGTGCAGCTGTGCGTTGGTCACGTCGGTGACGACCACGTCGATGCCGTCGGTCGTCACGACCGGGACGACGGTGCGGGCGCCGGTCGAGGTGTGCCGGGTGAACGCGGCACCCGTGCGTCCCTTCACGACATCGGGGTCGGCCGCGCCGACCGCCCCGCTCCCGAACGTCGCGCCACTCGCGAGCACGACCGTGGTGATGGCCGATGAGCGCTGGTCGACGGCCGCGGCCACGTCGGACAGGGTCGGGTCGCCGTGCAGGCTCGAGACCAGGATGGCGACGTTGCGCGCTTCCTGGTCGGCGTCGGCCATCGCCCGGTCCTCGGCCATGTTGCGCACCAGCAGGCACAGCGGAACCACGAAGGCCAGCACCACGGCCGACGTGGTCGCCGCCACCAGCAGGCCGATGCGTCGACGCATCAGTCCTGGTCCGGCTCGGCGAAGCGGATGCCCACCCCACGGACCGTGTGCAGGTACCGCGGCTCGGCGGCGGTCTCCCCGAGCTTGCGCCGCAGCCAGGACAGGTGCACGTCGACGGTCCGGTCGCCGCCGCCGTACGCCTGCTGCCAGACCTCGGCCAGCAGGGTGCGCTTGGAGACCACCTCGCCCCGGCGACTGGCCAGGGCGAACAGCAGGTCGAACTCCTTGCGGGTGAGGTCGACGTCGCGGCCGTCGAGGACCACCCGGCGCGAGCGCGGGTCGATGGTCAGGTCCGCCACCTTGATGACCGGATCGTCTCCGGCCGCGCCGCCGCGGCGGAGCACGGCCCGGATCCGCGCCGCGACGTGGTCGAGACCGAACGGCTTCACCACGTAGTCGTCGGCGCCGGCGTCGAGCGCTGCCACGATGGTGGGGTCGTCGTCGCGGGCCGTGATCACGATGACCGGGACCGGTGTCACCCCGCGGAGCATGGCGAGCACCTTGAGCCCGTCGATGTCGGGGAGCCCGAGGTCCAGCAGCACCACGTCCGGCTCGGTGCGGACGACGAGGTCGAGGGCTCCGACGCCGTTGGCCGAGGTGGCGACCGCGTGCCCCTGCTCCTCGAGCGCGTGCTTCAACGAGGTCCGGATCGCCGAGTCGTCCTCGACGATCACCACGCTGGCCATGCTCCGACGCTACTGGCTCGCGCCCGGGTATGCCGGGACGTTGAGAGGATGGGCCCGTGAGCAGGCGGATGTGGGTGCTGGCGGTGACGGCCTGGATCGCCGTCGTGGTGGCCGGCTCCGCGCTGACCTGGGTCGCGATCGACCGTGCCGGGGGCCAGGTCACCGGCAGCCCGGGTGGCGGGGAGACGCAACCGGTCGTCGTCGGCACCGTCGGACCCGCACCCGAGGTGACCCGTACGCCGACCGGGACGCCGACCCGCAAGCATTTGCTGTCCCCCTCCGCCTCGCCGTCGCATGCGCAGGGCCCCACCGGGGGTTCCTCGCCGTCGCACGCGGCGCCGACCCGGACGGGCTCGTCCCCCTCGAAGGCGTCGTCGCCGGCGGCCCCGGACCCGACGGTGACGCGCACCTGGTCCGGCGAGGCCGGGTCGGTGACCGTGTCGTGCTCCGGGCGGTCGCTGCTGTTCAAGAGCGCGTCGCCGAGCGACGGCTGGTCCTTCGAGCGCAGCGACGACTCGGGCAGCGAGATCGAGGTGACCTTCAAGAAGGGCGGGACCGAGGTCCAGGTGAAGTCGACCTGCGACGGCGGCGTTCCGCAGTTCCGGGTGGAGAGCGACACCTCGGCCGACGACGACTGACCGCTGGTCGTGCCT
>DASVMA010000153.1:0-6832 GCA_036384595.1 Cellulomonas sp.
GGTCCCAAGGGTTGGGCTGTTCGCCCATTAAAGCGGTACGCGAGCTGGGTTTAGAACGTCGTGAGACAGTTCGGTCCCTATCCGCTGCGCGCGCAGGAAACTTGAGAAGGGCTGTCCCTAGTACGAGAGGACCGGGACGGACGAACCTCTGGTGTGCCAGTTGTTCCGCCAGGAGCACGGCTGGTTGGCTACGTTCGGAAGGGATAACCGCTGAAAGCATCTAAGCGGGAAGCCTGCTTCAAGATGAGGTTTCCATGGGACTTGTCCCGAGAGGCTCCCAGCTAGACCACTGGGTTGATAGGCCGGATGTGGAAGTGGGGACTCAAGACCCACGAAGCTGACCGGTACTAATAAGCCGACAACTTCATCACACCAACTTGTGTGCTACGCGTCCACTGTGCGGTTCCCGAGATACGAACGGGACACCCGATTTCATATCTCCATAGAGTTACGGCGGTCATAGCGAGGGGGAAACGCCCGGTCCCATTCCGAACCCGGAAGCTAAGCCCCTCAGCGCCGATGGTACTGCACTCGCCAGGGTGTGGGAGAGTAGGTCGCCGCCGGACATCATTCAGAAAGAGCCACCCCTATGGGGTGGCTCTTTCTGTTTGTCCAGCCCCGTTTGTCCAGCCCTGTTTGCGTGGCCCTGTTTGTCTGGCTCTGCCGTCGCGACTCATCGTCGATGAATCACGGCGAGACGAGCGCCGGACCCGCACTGGGGTGCACGCGTTGCGCCGACGCGCGAGCCGCCCGACCAGCCCAGAGCCGTCCGCGACACATCCGCGGACGCGCACGCGTCGCGACACCCATCCCTCAACCAGCCCAGAGCACAGGCCGCACCCTCCGGCGCGTCGCGCTGCGCGGGGATGAGACCATAGAGGTTGCAGAACGATGAGGGGATCTCTTCAGATGAACAGTGACGGCCAAGGATCGCGCCCGGCCAACAGCGGCGCAGGTCGGTTCGGTACGGGTCGCGGACCGGTAGGACGCGACCGCGCGGGTGCGAGCAGCGGCGGCGCGCGTCCACGGCGCGTTGCGGGCACGAGCTCTCGGCCGTCCAGGGATGCCGCCCCGGGGCGCGCAGGCGCTGCAGGCGGTGACCGGCCGTTCACCCCGCGGTCGAACTCACGCGGGGACGATCGTTCAACCGGTCGGACTTCTGGCGAGGCTGGCTCCTCGAGTCGGCCTGACGCCCGGGGGCTCGGTTCGGCTGCTTCATCGGGGTACCAGGGAAGGCCCGATCGGCAGGCCTCCGGACCCCGGACGTTCGGTGACCGTCCTGACCGCGTCGGTGGCGAGCGTCGGAGCTTCGGCGATCGGACTGATCGTGCCGGATCGGGGAACAACCGCCCGCCGGCTGGCCGCGGGTACCGTCCCGGCTCGACCGACGGCCCTGGCACGGATCGTGGATCCTTCGGGGACCGCCCGGATCGCGGGAGTCGTCCGGACAGTGGTGAGCGTCGTTCGTTCGGTGACCGCAGCGAGCGTCCCGCGTCGGGTGACCGTCCGTTCCGGCCCGCGTCGGGTGACCGTCCGTTCCGCCCTGCGACCGGTGGGCGTCCCGCATTCGGGGAACGCCCGGATCGCGGGAGTCGTCCGGACAGTGGTGAGCGTCGTTCGTTCGGTGACCGCAGCGAGCGCCCCGCGTCGGGTGACCGTCCGTTCCGGCCCGCGACCGGTGGGCGTCCCGCGTTCGGGGACCGCCCGGACCGACCAGTCAGTGGCGATCGGCCCGCAACCGCCGACCGGCGGGCCGAGACCGACCGTCCGGATCGCTCTGGGCGGCCGGCCACGAACGACCGCCGGCCCGCGACAAGCGACCGTCGGCCTGCGGGCGACCGTCCGTTCCGTGCTGGTGCGGGCGACCGTCCGGAGCGCGGTGCGGGAGCGGCGCGCCGCACTGAGGGCGACCGCGGCGAGCGCACATATGCGCCGCGCGGCGACGAGCGGTCCGGCGCGCGGTTCGGTGACCGCACCGAGCGGGGTGCAACGGCCGGTGGTTCGCGTGACGTGCGAGCGGCGCGTGACGACGTACGGGCGAGCCGTCCGCCGCAGCCGGACCGCGTGCCGGCACCCGTGATCCCGGAGGACGTGCTGTTCTCGGACCTTGACCGTGATGTCCGGGCGCGGTTGCGGACGCTGAGCAAGGAGAACGCCGAGAACGTCGGTCTGCACCTCGTGATGGCGGGCCGGTTGCTCGACACCGACCCTGAGCTGGCCTACGAGCATGCCCAGGCTGCTGTCCAGAGGGCTGGGCGGGTGGACGTCGTGCGCGAGGCCGCAGGTCTTGCGGCCTACCGCACGGGCCGTTTCGCTGAGGCACTGCGTGAGCTGAGGACCGTTCGGCGGTTGAACGGGTCGTCCGAGCACCTGGCTGTGATGGCCGACTGCGAGCGTGGGCTCGGCAGGCCCGAGCGTGCGCTCGCCCTGGCGGACAGCCCCGAGGCAGCCGAGCTGCCTGCTGACGTCCAGATCGAGCTGGCGATGGTCGTCAGCGGAGCCCGCCTCGACCTGGGCGAGCCCGAGGCAGCCGTGGCAGTCCTTGCCGCTCCTGCCGTCCGGGCTGCCACCGGGCCGGTTGCGGCGCGGGTCGCTCAGGCACGCGCCACAGCTCTCGAGGCTGCGGGGCACCCGGAAGCCGCCGCGGCCGAGCTTGCGGCGTTCTCGCCGGACCAGCTCGCGCAGGCTGCGGGTGACGTCGCTGAGGACGAGGACGACATCGTCGCCTTCGATCTTCAGGACGAGTCGGACGCGTCGGACGAGCAAGCCGATCATGTCGGCGACGACGACACCGACCTGGCGTCAGACATGGTCGCGGAAGACAACGGTGACGAGGAGACCGAGGCATCCGGCGACGGGCCGGAGGACCTGGGTGGGTCGGCGGCCCCTGGAACGAGCGGCGCGTCCTACGACACCGTGACCGCAGCAGTTGTGGATGACGAGGACGAGGCGTGACGGCGGGGCTGCTCGGCAGCGACATACCCCTCGCCGACCGGTACGACGTCGGGCTCGTCGACCTCGACGGGGTGACGTATCTCGGGCATAAGCCGATCGACGGGGCCTCGGAAGGCTTGGCGGAGGCCCGGGTCCGGGGGATGCGGCTCGTGTTCGTCACGAACAACGCGTCGCGTGAGCCCGAGTCGGTCGCCAGTCAGCTGACGGAGCTGGGGATCCCCACCGACCCGTCGGAGGTCATGACGGCAGCGCAGGCCGCAGCGCAGCTGCTCATCACGCGCCTCGCTCGCGGCTCGAAGGTGCTGGTTGTCGGGGGAGCGGGGCTCAGGACCGCGGTCCGTGCTGCCGGGCTCACGATCGTGGACTCTGCGGACGACGAACCGGCTGCCGTCGTGCAGGGCTTTGCGCCCGAGGTGGGCTGGGCGCAGCTGGCGGAAGCCTCGTACGCGATCGAGCGTGGCGCCTGGCACGTGGCCAGCAACCTCGACCGGAGCCTGCCGACCGCGCGTGGATTCGCGCCGGGCAACGGTTCGCTGGTCTTGGCCGTCCAGTCGGCCACGGGTGTGGTTCCGGACAGTGCCGGCAAGCCGTCGCCTGCCATGTACCGCATGGCGGTCGAGCGTCTCGGCGGGAGCGCGCCGCTGGTGATCGGAGACCGGCTCAACACCGATCTGGCCGGCGCGCGTGCGGGTGACTACCCGGGGCTGCATGTCCTGACCGGAGTGAGCTCGGGCCGCGACGACGTGCTGGCCATCCCGGGCGAGCGTCCGCACTACATCGGGGCCGACCTGCGATCTCTGCTCGTGGCGCACCCCGAGCCCGTCCAGGGTCCCGAGGGCTGGTGGACGTGTCGCGAAGCCGCCGCGCGGGTCGTCGATGGGCGCCTCGAGCTGGCGCGCACGGCGGGCACCGGCGTCGAGGCTCGCGTCGACGTGATCCGGGCGGCGTGCGCTGCAGCGTGGGCTGCTGTTGACGCAGGCGAGGTCATCGACGCGAACTCGGTGCCCGAGCTCGGTGTGGACAGCGACGGATTCGTCGGCGCTGCCGGGTAGCGTGGGCGTGAGCCCGGCGGTAGATGCGGGCTCGTGACGGGCCTATGGCCGATCGGTGCTTTGGTGCCGAGCTCCCGCCTGGGCAGGCAGATGCAGGAAGGATGCCGGTGAACGGCTCGGACGAGGACGCGCGCGACGGCAACGTTCGCGCCGGCAACGTGCCGGTGGTGGCTCCCTACCAGGACGACCAGGATGGCTCCGCGACCGGAGACGACGCCGTCGACGAGGCGCTGACGCGACTCGCGACGCTCGACGGGGCTCCGTTGACCCAGCATGTGGCGGTGTTCGACGCGGTCCACGCCGCACTTCAGGACCGGCTCACGGACACTGAGGGCTGAGCCCACGTGACGACGCGACTCGACACCGAGCTCGTTCGGCGCGGCCTGGCTCGCTCTCGACGGCACGCCGGCGAGCTCATCGCTGCAGGGCGGGTCGCTGTGGACGGAACCCCGGCACAGCGGAGCGCGATGCCGCTCGCCGCAGAGCAGAGCGTCACGGTGACGACCGACGACGATCCCGGGTATGCGTCGCGCGCCGGATACAAGCTGGCAGGCGCGCTGGACGCGTGGGGGGTCGATGGTCCCGTCGTCGCCGGTCGGGCGTGTCTTGACGCGGGTGCGAGCACCGGCGGGTTCACCGACGTGCTGCTCCGCCGCGGCGCAGCGCGGGTGGTCGCGGTCGACGTCGGGCACGGGCAGCTGGTGGCCGCGCTTCGCGCAGACCCGCGCGTGGATGCGCGTGAGGGTGTGAACGTCCGGTATCTGGAGGCGGGCGCCGTGGATCCCGCGCCCGGACTGGTCGTGGCCGACCTGTCCTTCATCTCGCTCACGCTCGTCCTCCCGTCGCTCGTGGCGGTCGCGGCTCCGGACGCGGATCTCGTCGTGATGGTCAAGCCCCAGTTCGAGGTGGGCCGTGAGCGGCTCGGGTCCGGTGGCGTCGTGCGGGACGTGCGACTGCGCGTCGAGGCGGTCATGTCTGTCGCCCGCGCCGCGGGAGCCCTCGGCCTGGTCGTCGAGGGAGTGGTGGCCAGCTCGCTGCCTGGGCCGAGCGGGAACATCGAGTACTTCCTGTGGCTGCGTCGCGGGTCCACGTCCGACACGGAGGACGTCGTGCGATCACGCGTCGAAGCCGTCGTCCTCAGCACGGAAGGTGTCTCGTCATGAGTCGGCGCGTGCTCGTGGTGACCCACAGCGGTCGGGAGGAGGCAGTCGCCGCTACGGCGGAGGCGGTCAGGGCGCTGGACGGCGCAGGGTTCACGCCGGTGCTCGCGACCGACGACAGCCATGCCGACAACGTCGGCGAGCTCGAGCTGGCTATCGTGCTCGGCGGTGACGGCACCATCTTGCGAGCTGCCGAGCTGACGCGAGGGCTCGGCGTGCCGCTGCTCGGCGTCAACCTCGGCCACGTCGGGTTCCTCGCCGAGAGCGAGCGCGAAGACATCAGCGAGGCCGTGCAGCGGCTGGCGATCGGTGACTACGAGGTCGAGGAGCGCGGGACTCTCGACGTGCGGGTCCTGCTGCCCGGCGTCGAGACGGCAGTGGTCGGGTGGGCGCTCAACGAGGCCACGCTGGAGAAGAGCGATGCGGCGCGCATGGTCGAGGTCGCGCTCGAGGTCGACGGCCGCCCGTTGTCGACCTTCGGGTGCGACGGGATCGTCGTGGCCACGTCCACCGGGTCGACGGCGCACGCCTTCTCGGCCGGCGGACCCGTCGTGTGGCCCGACGTCGACGGGATGATCCTCGTTCCTGTCGCCGCGCACGCCCTGTTCGCACGTCCGCTCGTCGTCGGGCCGTCGAGCGTCCTGGCTCTCGAGGTCGTGCCGCGTTCTCCGGCGCACGGAGTGCTCATCTGCGACGGGCGTCGCCGCATCGACCTGCCGATCGGGTCACGCGTCGAGGTCCGGCGCAGCGACGTGCCGGTGCGCCTCGCGCGACTGACCCAGGCTCCGTTCGCTGATCGGCTCGTGCTCAAGTTCCAGCTGCCCGTGGACGGGTGGCGCGGCCGCGGTGGGTCGGTCGGCCGGTCAAGCTGGCGCAGTGTCGAGCGGGAGGTCTGAGGTGCTCGAGGAGATCCGGATCGAGAATCTCGGCGTCATCGGTCGCGCCCACGTGACGCTGGGTCCCGGCCTGACCGTGCTGACGGGCGAGACCGGCGCGGGCAAGACCATGGTGCTCACGGGTCTCAACCTCCTGCTCGGCGGCAAGGCCGACCCCGCGACAGTCCGGACCGGAGCGGCCTCGGCTGCCGTCGAGGGCAGGGTCATGGTGCCGAGCGGCTCCCCGGTGCTCGTCCGGGCGTCCGAGGCCGGAGCGCAGCTCGACGACGACGGTGGACTGGTCATCGTGCGGACCGTCGGCGTCGCCACCGCCGACGGCCCTGGGCGCTCGCGTGCGCATCTAGGCGGTCGTTCGGTGCCTCAGGGCGTGCTGGCCGAGCTCGCCGACGACCTCGTGACGGTTCACGGCCAGGCCGACCAGGCCCGCCTCCGGTCACCGTCGCGGCAGCGCGAGGCGCTCGACGCCTTCGCGGGGAGTGCGCACGCTCTCGTCCTGACGGAGTATCGAGACGCCTGGTCCCGGCGGCAGGCCGTCCTGGCCGAGCTCGCCACCTTGACCGACCGCGCACAGGACCGGGCCCGCGAGGCCGAGCTGTTGCGCCTCGGCATCGCCGAGGTCGAGCGGGTCGACCCCCAACCGGGTGAGGACATCACGCTCGCGGCGGAGATCGAACGGCTCTCGTACGCCGAGGACCTGCGTACCGCGGCGAGCGGCGCCCACGCTGCGCTCGTCGGGGACGACGGCTCCGACGTCCCGGAGGCCTTGGCT
>DASVMA010000154.1:0-10500 GCA_036384595.1 Cellulomonas sp.
AGGGCGACCGTGGTCACGGTCGGCGCGATCGACGCGACGCTGCCGGGACGTCGTACGACCGCCAGGCTGACTCCCAGCTCGTTCATGCTGAGCATCACGTTGAGCACGACGAGCGCGACGGCGTAGACGCCAAACTCCTCAGGGACAAGGATCCGCGCGATCACGATGCCGGACAGAAATGAGCCGAGGCGCCCGATCGCGTTGTTGAGGAAGCTCCAGCCGAGTCCGCGACCGATCTGACGTCCGAGCGCTCCGTCGGCCGTCACCGCAGTCATGGTCCGTCCGCGAGCCGGAGGGCCCTAGAGCGCGCCACGTAGAACCTCGACGACCCGTTCCTGGTCTGACGCAGTGAGGTGCGGGTACATGGGCAACGACAGGATCTCCTGCGCCGCGCGCTCCGCTACCGGGAAGTCCCCGGGCCCGTAGCCCGCGCTGCGGAATGCGGGGGTGAGGTGCACCGGCACGGGATAGTGCAACCCCGCGCCGATACCGGCAGCCTGGAGCGCGCTCAGGACGCGGTCGCGGTCGGGGACCCGAATGACGTAGAGGTGCCATACGTGCGTGTTCCCCGGCAGGACCTGCGGGCACCGCACGCCATCAACCCCGGCAAGCATGGCCTCGTACCGCGCAGCCGCGCGCGCGCGAGCAGCGTTCCATTCGGCCAACCGATCGAGCTTCGCGCGAAGCACGACCGCCTGGATCGCGTCCATGCGTGAGTTGAACCCGATGATGTCGTGCTCGTACTTGCGCGGGCTCCCATGGTTGGCGAGCGAGCGCACGCGGTGAGCGACGTCGTCGTCGTCCGTGAGCACGGCGCCGGCGTCACCTGCGGCGCCGAGGTTCTTGCCCGGGTAGAAGCTCGTTCCGGCGACCGGGCTGAGCGCCGCGGCCGCGACTCCGTGCCGCGTCGCACCCTGCGACTGGGCGGCATCCTCGATGACGACCGCATCGACCGAGTCTGCCCAGGGGGCGATCTCCTCGACGGGCGCGGCCTGCCCGTAGAGATGGACCGGCATCACCACTCGCGTCTGGGCCCCGACGGCCGCCTTGACCGCGTCGGGCGACATGAGCAAGTAGTCGTCGTCGACGTCGACGAAGACAGGACGACCACCCGCTCTCACGACCGCCTCGGCGGTAGCGATGAAAGTGTTGGCAGGGACGAGCACCTCGCCACCGTCGGCCAGGCCAACTCCGCGCAGTGCAAGCTCAAGCGCGTCGGTGCCGTTCGCGACGCCGATGCAGTGCCGGACGCCGATGAAGTCCGCGTAGGCACTCTCGAAGTCATCGACCGGCCGACCTCCGACGAACGCGGCGGTCTTGAGTATCAGGTCGATCTGCGGTCGGATGACGTCGAGGATCTCGGCTTGCTGAGCAGCAAGGTCGACAAAGGGAACCTGGGTGGTCACGGTGTGCTCCTCTTGTGATTCCTGGCCATCGCCGCCAGGGAGTTGAAGTCGTCTGCGTCGACTCGTCCGAGGCGGCGGGCGATCTTGCGCCGTACCTCGTACCCGGCGACCTGCCCGAGTGGCCGCACGAGAGATGGCCCCCACTGCAGGCGGGATGGCCGGGCCGCGATCGAAGCCCGGTACAGCGACTCCTGGGCAGACGCTGCGGCGGTCAGGCTGAACCGTTCCTCGATGACCTCGCGTGAGAATGCGCCGAGTCGCGCACGTTCTCCAGGGTCGCTCAAGAGTCGCCGCAGGATGGCAGCGACCACTTGTGCACCATCGTCACCTTGGCCGATGCCGTACCACCCTTGCTTGAGGAACACGGGAAGAGAAGACGGCTCGAGCAGGCGCCAGTAGCCCCGCTCACCCTGCACGACGAGCGGCTTGGCGAACGCCATGCCACGCAGTGCGGATCCGCCCATCCCCAGGATGATGTCCGCCGCGTCGTAGGCAGGTCGAGGATCGGCGAGGTTGCCGGTCAGCGTGACGATTGAGTGCCCGTGGTGCGCGTTGACCTGTGCGGCTTCCGCCTCGATCTCGCCTCGGCACGGCCCGTCACCTGCAACCAGCAGCCGTACAGGCAGCTCCGAAGCGAGCAGGCCGACCGCTCGAACTGCATCGAGGATCCCTTCGAGCTTGAGCTGGGCAGCCAGCCGCGAGACAACCACGATGAGCAGCTCACTATCGGCGACCCCAAGCTCGGCACGTGCGGTGCGTTGGTCGCCTGGTTTGTTGAGCTCGGTGTCGACCGGCGGCTCGAGGAGGCTCACATGGTCGCGGTGGCCACGTTCAAGCTCCGCCAACTCTGCGGTCCCCACGGTGAGCGGGAGGCGGGGTGGGATGAAGGGGGCGACAGCCATCGACATGACGGTGCACACCGTGGGGGTGCCGAAGCGCATGAAAGGGCCGTACACGGCCTCCATGGCGGGCGGCCACTCGTAGGCGTGCACGAGGTCGTAGCGGCCCCGGCTCACAACCTCTGACAACCGACGCATGACCGCCGGCGAAGGCCGGACGCGCGGGACCGGGGCGACGACGTGGGACAAGCCCCGCCCGTGCACTGCGTCCACGAGGGGACCGTCGGGACCGAACACGCCGACATCGTTCCCGCGGTCACGGATCGCGCCGGCAAGCTCCACGGCATTCAGCTGACTGCCCCCCATCTCCATCGAGTGGGGGTAGACGAGGATCCTCATGATGCGTGCCGACCTGCGGACCCTCCGCTGACAGTGCGCGCCGGCACCCCGACCCAGGTCTCGTCGTCGGGCAGGTCGGTCAGCAGCGCCGCGCCCATCCCGAGTGTCGCGCCCGCCCCGACCCGCACCCGCTCCCGCACGCTCGCGTTCATCCCGAGGTACGCGCCGGTCCCGATCGTGACGGATCCGCCCAGCGCCACGCCGGCGCACAGAGTGGCGTAGTCCTCGAGCGTGTCGTCGTGGGTCAGGCTGGCGTTCGGCATCACGACGACGTGGTCGCCAACGCTGACCGCCGTGGTCAGGACGACGCCGGCGAGCAGGATCGTCCCCGCGCCCACCCGCGACCCGTCGGGCACCTCGACGCGAGGGTGGACCACCGTCGCGAACCGCTCGCGGCCGATACCGACGTCGGCGAGGCGCTTGACGATCACCTCCCGCGCACTCCCCCGGCCGGCGCAGACGAGCAGGGAGGCGAAGGGGCGCGTCGCCGCGACCTCGACCCCGCCGAGCACACGCACGCCGTCGACCTCGGACCCCTGGAGCTCCGCGGAGTCGTCGAGGAAGCCGATGACGTCATACAGCCCGTGCGCACGCACGACGGCGAGCACCTCGCGCGCGAGCCCGCTCGCCGCGACGAGCAGAAGGTCCCCCCCGGACATCGCGTTACCCGCCCGCGGCGGCAGTCCGCAGCGCGTCGACGACCCGCGCCTGGTCCGACTCCGACAGCTGGTGGAACACCGGCAGGATGAACGTCGTGTCGGTGAGGTGCTCGGTCACGGGCAGCGGCCCGTGATCCGTGCCGGCGTAGGCCGGCTGGCGGTGGGCCGCCATGATGCCGCGGCGTGCGGAGATGTCGGCGGCAGCGAGGTGGGCGAGCAGCCCCTCGCGGTCGAGCGGGAACTCCGGCAGCACCTCGACCCAGTACGACTGGAAGTTGCACGTCCCCCAGTCGGGGTCCGCGACCGGCCGCAGGCCCGGGATGTCCGCGATCTGCTTGCTGTACGTCGCGGCGATCTCGCGGCGACGCAGCAAGACCTCGGGCAGCTTGCCGAGCTGCACGATCCCGACAGCCGCCTGAAGGTCGGTCATCCGGTAGTTGTAACCGACCTCGACGTACTCCTCCGCGGGTGCGAGCACGCTCGCATGCCGCGCGGCGGCCGAGACGCTCATCGCGTGCTCACGGAGGCGACGTGCGCGGTCCGCCCAGTCCTCGCGGGCGGTCGTGATCATGCCGCCCTCACCGGTCGTCACGATCTTGCGCGGGTGGAACGACCAGGCGGCGATGTCCGCACCCGCACCCACCGGACGGCCCTTGTAGGTCGAACCGGCACCGCACGCGGCGTCCTCCACGACGACGATGCCGCGAGGGTCGGTCACAGCACGGATCGCGTCGAGGTCGACGGGCACGCCGCCCTGGTCCACGACGATGACGGCACGCGTGCGTTCGGTCAGCGCGGCGGCGACCGTCTCAGCGGTGAGGTTCCCTGTGACCGGGTCGACGTCGGCGAACACCGGCCGCGCGCCCACGTAGACCGCGGCGTTGGCGGTCGCGATGAACGAGAACGACGGCACGACGACCTCGTCGCCCGCACCGACACCCGCGACGACGAGCGCCAGGTGCAGCGCCGTCGTGCACGAGGAGGTGGCCACCGCGAACGCGGCCTGCTGCACCCGCGCGAACTCCGCCTCGAACGCCGCGACCCGCGGGCCCTGCGCGACCCAGCCCGACGAGATCACCTCGGTGACGGCGGCGATCTCTTCCGCACCGAGCCACGGCTGCATGACGTTGATGCGGCTCATGCGGGCACACCCTGCTGGGCGCCCGCCGGCGCGACCGACCGGCCGGCAGCGATCTCGGAGCGCAGCGGCCGCCACCACGCGACGAGGTCACGCAGACCGTCCTCGAGGCCCACCTGCGCCTCGAACCCGAGGTCACGGCGAGCCGCGGAGACGTCCGCCAGACGTCGCGTGACTCCGTTGACTGCGCGGTCGGGCCCATGCTCGACGGCGAGGTCGGAGTCCATCGCGCGAAGCAGAGCCTGGGCGAGCTCAAGCAGGCTCGTCTCGGTGCCGCTCGCGATGTTGTAGACACCGTCGACGACGTCGGAGCTCGCCGCGAGCACGTTCGCCCGCGCGATGTCGCTGGTCACGACGAAGTCCATGGTCTGGAGGCCGTCACCGAAGATGAGCGGCGGCAGCCCGTCCGCGATGCGTTCCATCCATCGCACCAGCACCTCGGTGTACAGACCGTGCACGTCCATGCGCGGGCCGTAGACGTTGAAGTAGCGCAGCAGCACGTAGTCGAGCCCGTACATCGCACGGAAGCTGCGCACCATGCCCTCGTTGAACGACTTGGCCGCACCGTAGAACGTGTCGTTGTTGTGGTGATGGTGCCGCTCGTTCGTCGGGAACTGCTCCGCGAGGCCGTACACCGAGGCGCTCGACGCCGCGATGATCTTGTCGACCTTGTGCTCGACGGCCGCCTCGAGCACCGTGAACGTCCCGTCGACGAGGACCTCGAGCGCGAGCCTGGGCTCCTCGGCGCACTGCGTGATCCGGATGGCCGCCTCGTGGAAGACGATGTCGCGGCCGCGGGTCACGTCGTGGACGAGGTCGCGGTCGCGCAGGTCGCCCACGACGAGCTCGACCCGACCCGTCGCGAGCGCGTCGGCGAGGTTCTCTCGTCGGCCGCGGACCAGGTTGTCGAGCACGACGACGTGCCCCGCGCCTGCGTCGAGCACCTGGTCGACGATGGTCGAGCCGATGGTTCCGGCACCCCCGGTGACGAGGATGTCCGCTCCTTGCAAGGTGCTCACGCGACGGGCTCCATCTCGGGCGCGACGGGCGCACCGACACTGGTCAGACGACCTCCGTCGGACAGGCTCAAGGACGCCGACTCGAGCACGTCGAGCACCCGCAGTCCTGCGTGGCCGTCGGTGCGCGGCGAGCGACCCTCGCGGATCGATGCCGCGAACTCGGCAACCATCGCCCCGAGCGCCTCCTTCTCGGGCAGGGCTGGCGCCCAGGCGTCGCCGAGCCGGTAGGAGATGTTCGCCCGGGTGCGGTCGGACAACGGCAGCCCGAGGTCGACACCGCGGTCGTAGACCGTCAGTCGCTGCTGCGGCGCGAGGTCGTCCCAGACGAGGGTGCGCTTGCTGCCGCCGACGACCATCTGGCGGATCTTCGTCGGACTCAGCCAGTTGACGTGCACGTGGGCCATCGCACCGCCCGGGAGCGGGAGCGTCAGGTACCCGACGCACGACTGGCCCGCGCCGATCGGGTCGGCGCCCTGCGCGGCCACCCCGAGCGGCACGAGGCCACCGGGCAGGATGAAGTCGAGGATCGACAGGTCGTGGGGCGCGAGGTCCCAGAAGACGTCGACGTCCGTCTGCACGATGCCGAGGTTGATGCGCACCGAGTCGACGAAGAGGATGTCGCCGAGCGAGCCGTCCGCGATCATGTCGCGGATCGCGAGGACCGGCGGCGTATAGCAGAACGTGTGGTCGACCATCAGGACGCGGTCGGCCTCGGCTGCCCGCGCGACCATCGCCCGCGCAGCCGTCCCGTGGTCCGCGATCGGCTTCTCGACGAGGACGTGCTTGCCGGCGTCGAGGGCGGCGAGCGTGAGCGCGGCGTGCGTCCGGGCCGGCGTCGCGATCGCGACCGCATCGATGTCGTCCCGCGCGAACAGCTCGGCTGCCGAGGTCACGACCTCGACCGTGCTGCGTGCGCCGACGACCTTCCGGGCCCGGGCCTCGTCCACGTCGCACACCGCGACAAGGTCCCAGTCAGGGCTCGTCCGGAAGTTCCGAGCAAGGTTCGGTCCCCAGTACCCGGCGCCGACCACGGCAACGCGGAGCTGTTCAGTCATCGTCGTTCCCCCGTTCCAAGACCCCCAGTCTGTCGATGGAGATCAACCCATGTCACCCCAAACCCGGCATCTTCACCCGATCGCCCGGGCACATCGCCCGGATGCCACTCACCCGGCCGGGACGAACACCAGGTCGACGCCGTAGCCAGCGGTCGAGGTGGAGGCGGGGAACCCCGTCCCGTACACGTACGCACCGCCAGTGGCGAGCGTCGCGAGCGGTGTCCTGGTGCGGACGCCCGTGAGCTCACCCGGTGTCACTGCGTAGCCGCCCGTCGTCGAGTAGTACGCCGCGGTGTACGTGGCGCCCGGCGTCAGTACGACAGGTGCTGCCAGCGGCACGGTCTGCCAGCCCGAGGCGGACTCGGCGTTCGAGGGCGCTGATGCCAGCAGGGTGCCGGCGCTGTCCCACAGGTTGACGGTGTGGACACCGGTGTTGGCTGCACCCTTGTAGAACCTGATCGCAGTGACCGATCCGGCCACGCTGGAGGTGAACCGGGTGCCGACCTGGACGGCCGCGGGATCGTTCCAGCTCGGGTACGTGGGAACCTCGGAGTCCAACCACAACGTCACGGCGGTCGGGGCTGGCACCGCAGTCGTGAAGCTCCAACCTCCTCCCGTGAGCGCTGTGCCACCGAGCGTCGTGGCGGCCGTGATCACCGAGCCGGCCGGGAGTGCCGCGCTCGGGGTGAACGTCACCGTCAAGCTCGGGGCGTCGAACGTGCTCGTTCCCGCGATGGCTCCCGTAGGACCGGTCAACGCGAGAACCGGGGTGCCCGACGCCGGCAGCTTCGAGAGCGTCGCAGACACTGTCGAGCTCGTCGAGATGCCCGTCGCGCCGTTCGGCGGTGCGACCGAGCTGACGACCGGCAGGCTCGGCGCGGCGAGGTTGAAGACCACGTCGACGAAGTAGTTGGTGGCCTGCCACGTCGATGTCGGGAAGCCTCCACCGTACCGATACCGACCATTGCCGATCGCTGCGACAGTCAGGGGGCCGGATACCTTGTCTGCCGTGAAGTATGCCGATGTGGCGGCGTACCCACCCGAGGGTGCGACGTAGGAGATCACGTAGGTCGTGCCGGGAGTGACCTCGTATGGGGAGGCGAACGTGGCTGTCTGCCAGCCCGACGCAGTCTCCCCAGTGAAGGTGACGGTCCGCAGCTGCGTGCCCGTCGAGCTCCACAGCGTCCCGGTGTGCGTGCCGACGTTCGCGGCGCCCTTGTAGAACCGCACTCCGCTGATCACGCCGTTGGCTGTGGGTGTGAACGACACGCCGAGCTCGACGTTGGCCGTGTCACCCACGGACGCCGTGGCAGGGACCTCGCTGCCGAAGACCGTGCACGGGCACCCGTTGGCCGAGACCGTCGTGAAGGACCACGACTGCGGCGCCATCGTGGCGCCCTGCGTCGACACGATCCCGCTCACCGTGGCGGTGTACGCGGTGGACGGGGCGAGCGCGGCGGCAGGATGGAATGTCAACGTCAGTGAGTCGGACGACATGCTGACGGTGCCACTCACCGCCTGCGAGCCCGCCACGAGGGCGAGTGTCGCGCCCGGAGCGAGCGCCGTGTTGAAGGTCACCGACACGTTGCTCGTCGTCGACGCACCCGGGTCGCCTTGTGCGGGAACCTGGCTCGTGATCGCCAGTGGCACGGCGTCCTGCGTGAAGACGACATCGACCATGTAGCTCGTCGACGACGATGAGCCTGGGAAGCCGTTCGCGTACGAGTACGAGCCGCTGCTCGGCGCGGTGCGCAGCGGAGCGCGCTGCACGCCGGTGCCCGAGAAAGCATCCAGTGTCGCCGAGTACCGACCGACCGTGGTGCGGTAGGAGGCGACGTACTCGGTGTCCTTGGCGATCGTCACCGGGGTCGCGAAGGTGACGGTCTGCCAGCCCGAGCTGCTCTCCCCTGTGAACGTCGCGGACGCGAGCAGCGTCCCGGTCGCGGACCAGAGGGCACCGACGTGCGTGCCCGTGTTGCCCGCACCCTTGTAGAACTTGACGGCGCTCACCTTGCCGGAAGCACTGCTGGCGAATCGGATCCCGAGGGTCACCGCGGAGTAGTCGGCCACCTCGAGCACGGCCGGCACCGCCGAGTCGTTGTAGAACGAGAGGGTCGTGGCGCCCGCCGTCTGATCAGGTGCGGCCGTCGTGAACGACCACGTCGCGGAACCGCTGATCGGCTTGCCGAGGCTGTCCAGGGCCGCGGCAGTCGCAACGTAGGTCGTCGAGTTGGCGAGCGGTGCCGACGGCGTGAAGCTGATCGTTCGCGTGGTCGCTGCGTACGCGCTCGTGCCCGCGACGCTCGCGCCGGCGGAGGTCTTGAGCGTCAGCGACGCCGTCCCGGTCGCGGCCGGCTTGGAGAGCACCACGCTCACCGCGGTGCCGATCGAGACGCTCGTCGAACCCGCGATCGGCAACTGCCCACTGAGCGTCATGGGCGTCTGGTCGACTGTGGTGAACGCGACGTCGACGTAGTAGCTCGACCATTGGTAGCTCGTGCCGGGGAAGGTGCCAGCCGCGCCGTACACGCCCGCGGCGGCTACCCCGAACCCGCCCGCGACCGCGAGCGGCGTGGACGCCAGACCTGCCGACGCGAACGCATTCTGCTGGACGGCGTAGCCACCGCTCGGCGCCGTGTACGACACGACGTACGTCGTCCCCGCGGCAAGCGGTACGGCGGTCGAGAAGGTGGCCAGCTGCCAGCCGCTTGCCGTCTCACCTGTGAACGTCACTGTCGCGAGTCGTGCTCCCGAGGCGCTCCAGAGGGTGCCGGTGTGTGTACCCGTGTTGGCGGTTCCCTTGTAGAAGCGCACTCCGGAGGCGTACCCGTCGATGGTCGCCGAGAACCGCAAGCCGAGCTCGACCGCACTGGTGTCGCTCGCCGACGGGATCGCAGGCACCGCCGATCCGTAGACGCTGCACGGGCACGAGACCGAGAGCGACACCGTCGCGGGTGTTCCTCCGATGTTCGCGCTGTCGTCGACAGCACGCGCCTGCAGCGGCACGGTGCCCTGACCGTGCTGCACGTACGTGTACGACCACGACGTCGTCCCGGTCGCCGGGTGCCACGTCGACCCACCATCGGTCGAGACCTCGACACCCGCGACACGACCCCCGATGTCCGACGCCGTGCCGGTGGCTGTCACCGAGGTGCCGTTGGCGATCGCCGCACCTGCCGCCGGAGACGTGATCGTCGTGGTCGGAGCGGTCGTGTCAGCCGACTTCGTTGCTGCTACGAGGCCGCTCATCAGGGTTGACGGCTGCGCGCTCATGTCGGCGAGCAGATTGACCGTCGCCTGCTGCATACGGGGATCGGCAGCAGCACCCGCGCCGTCGTGCGTCTGGTCGAGGCCCCACGCCCACTGGATGCTGCCCGCCGAGAACACGAGAGCACCGGAAGCGGCGCGGTAGAGCGTGAGGTGATGGGTCGTCGTCCCCGGCGCCACGACGCTGCCGAAGTCCTGGAGGTACTGCGGTACGGCACCGACCGTCGTGGACAGGTTGACGATGCCTGGCGGACGTGCGCCGTTGTCGGGGGACTCATCGGACTCGTAGCCCACAGTGTGCGCCGCAAGCGCCGCCGTGGTTCCCGCCGCGAGCGACGTCAGCGTGGTGTTGCGCCAGAGACGGAGCTTGCCCTCCTCGGCCGAGACAGTGACGGCCAGATCGGAGTTGTTCGACATGTACAGAGTGCCGCTCAGGCCGTTCTCCGGCCGCCCGGCTCCGGCGCTCGTCGGAGCGAATCGCGGGTCGCGCCACGTGCCGGTCCACTCGGGCGAGGGGTCGATCTTCGCGTTCGACCAGGTCTCCTTGTACGACACGAGCGTGCGGTAGGGGGTCGCGGTACCCGAGGACGCATTCTCGTAGCGCGTCTTCCAGTAGATCTCGTTCCCGCTGAAGAACGCCAGGTTGACGCCCGCGTCGCGCGCAGCCTCGACATTGGCGCGCTGCCCACCGGACCAGTACTCATCATGACCGAGCGAC
>DASVMA010000155.1:0-1896 GCA_036384595.1 Cellulomonas sp.
AGCGTGGCGCGGACGTCCGCGAGCGCCGCTCGTGCGAGCGCCTCGATGTCGGCGACCTCACGCGCGGCCCCGGCGGCGTCGAGCTGGAGCAGGCGACCAGCGAGCTCGGCCTTCACCGTGATGACCGTGAGGGAGTGGCCGAGCAGGTCGTGGACGTCACGCGCGATGCGCTCGCGCTCACGGGCGACCGCGAGGTCGGCCAGCTCGAGCCGCGCGCGGGCCAGGTCGACGTTGCGCCGCATCACCTCGGTGACCCCGAACACGGCCACCGCCGCCAGGGCGATCTGCACCCCGACGCTGTCCAGGGGTACCCACCCGGGCAGGACGCGCGGCACGCTCTCGCTCACGACCACCAGCGCGACGACGACGACGACCGCCTCGGCACGTGCGAGCGTGAACACCGCCGTGACGCCCAGGAAGACGAAGCCGGCGAACGCCGAGGCATGCGCCGCGGCCGCCATCCCTGCCGTGAGCACGGCCTCCCCGGTGACGAACGCCCACGCGTACGGCATCCTGCGGCCCGGCGCTCCGGCGTGCCGCCAGGCCCGCATCGTGACCATCGCGGCGAGGTACACCACGCCGAACACGACCACGCTGACGAGCGACAGCGTGCGCGCGGGTCCGCGTGCGGCGGACCATGCCGTCGACCACGGGAAGCTGAGGTAGATGAGCCAGATGGCCGCGAAGGCGGGCCCGAACCTGCCCATCGCACTGGGGGGCATGCCCGTCGTGCCGGGGTGCTGCTGCCTGGTCACGGCGCTCACCGTAGTCGCCGCGCGCCGCCGCACCCCGCCGTCGTCACACGCGCGCCGTGTCGCGGCCGAACATGACCGTCGCACCCGTCACGAACACCGCCGCCCAGGCCACGAGGTTGACGAGCGCGACGAGCGACCAGCCGGTGTCCCCGAGCGGCGCCCGGGACAGCTCGGCCAGGCCGTACAGCGGCGTGAACCGGGCGATCGTCGCGAAGAGGCCGTCTGTGAGCGGCACGAAGAGCCCACCGGCGAACGCCAGGACCGCGAGCACGGGGCCGAGGATCTGCATGACGTTCTCCGCTGGGAGCAGGTAGCCCATGAACAGCCCGAACGCTGCGAACACCGACGAGCCGAGCCAGGCGACGAGTGCGGACTCGACCCACACGCTCCCGTCCGCCTGCGCACCGGCCGCGAAGCCGACCGCGTACACGATGACGACGGACGCCAGGCCGAGGGTCATCGCGACCAGGACCTTCGTGAGGATGTACGCGACGGGGCTCAGCGGGGTGAGCCGCAGCTGGCGGCTCCAGCCGAGCGCTCGCTCGACCGACACCATCGCGCCGCCGCTCGTCGTCGCGAGCATCGATCCGTAGACGGCCATCGAGATCATGATGTAGGCCGTCACGTTGCCGTGCCCCGCGGTCATGGTCTTGTACTGCGTGGGCGTGCCGAAGATGAGGAAGAACATCGGCGGCATGACGAGTGCGAAGAACACCGTGCGGCGGTTGCGCACGAGTCGCCGCAGCTCGATGCGCAGGAACGTGCGGTTGAAGCCGCCCAGCGGTCGCCGGCTCCGAGCGCCGTCGGTCTCGGCGCGGCGGATCGGGGTCGTGGCAGTCGTGGTCATCGGAGGCTCCCTGCGGTGGTGGCCGTCTCGACGGCACGGTCGGACGTGAGGGCGATGAAGGCGTCCTCGAGGTTGTGCGAGGAGATCTCGAGGTCGCGGGCCTGCGTCGCGGTCAGCAGGTGGCGGGCGACGACGTCGGAGTCGGCGGTCTGCAGCAGGATCCGCTCGCCGCGCACCTCGGCCCGGTCGACACCGGGGATCGCGGCGAGCGCGGCCAGGCCGGCGCCGGGGAGGGTCGCCGACACGACGCGGCCCGACGCGAGGTTCTTCACCTCCGCCGCGCTGCCGTCCGCC
>DASVMA010000156.1:0-5100 GCA_036384595.1 Cellulomonas sp.
AGCAGGTCGAACCCGACGCGGATGATCCCGTACACCCCGAGCGTGACCATGGCCGCGGACATGAGCGCCGAGACGTGGCTGGGAGCCTCGGGGTGCGCCCGCGGGAGCCACACGTGCAACGGCACCATGCCAGCCTTGGAGCCGAACCCCAGGAAGACCAGGACGAAGACGCACGAGGCGGTGGCCGGTGACAGGCCGGCCGAGCCGGCACGCATCGCGGCGAACGACTCGCCCCCCGCGCCCGCGGCGAGCACCACGAGGCCGAGCATGATCGCGACGAGGCCGGCGTGCGTCATGCCCGCGTACCAGAGACCGGCGTCACGGACCGACCGGCGCAGCTGGTGCTCGGCGAGGACGAGGACCAGCGACGTGAGCGCCATGAGCTCCCACAGGACCAGCAGCGTGCTGACGCTCGCCGCGGCCGGGACGAGCAGCATGGCGGCGGCGAACAGCGGGAGCACCGCCTGGGCCGTCCTCGACGCGGCTGCGGTGGCGGGTCCCGAGCCCTCGTCGTGCCCTTCGCCGCCGTCGTGCGCGCCCGCCGGGTCGTGGCCCGTCGCGGCGTCGTCGTCGGTCGCGTGAGCTCCGCCGGGGCTCGTGTAGCCGACGCTGTAGATGCCGGCCGCGAGCGCCACGGCTCCGATGAGCAGGAGGAATGCTCCGGAGAGCGCGTCGACGGCGAACGTCGTCTGGGCCAACGGGAGCAGGTGCGCCACGGTGAGCGACCAGGTCTCACCGCCGAGCGCGGCGACACCCGCGACGACCCCTCCGACGCCGACCACGGCGGTGGCCGTGCCGACGACGATCGGTCGGGTGCGGGCGGGAGCCAGCGCACCGGCCACGGCGCCCGTGAGCGCTGCGGCGACGACGACGGCGAGCCCGACGCTGATGGGGGTCATCTGCCGGTCAGCCCGCGCAGCGCCGCGATGAGCGCCTCGGGCGTCGGCGGGCAGCCGGGCACCTCGACGTCGACGGGCACGATGTCACCGACGGCGCCCTCGACGCCGTGCCCGCCCGCGAAGACCCCGCAGGTCAGGGCGCAGTCGCCGACTGCGACGACCCGCTTCGGGTTCGGTGTCGCGTCGAACGCCGCGCGCAGCGGGTCGGCCATGTTGCGCGTGACGGGACCGGTCACCAGGAGCGCGTCGGCGTGCCGCGGGGAGGCGACGAGCCGCAGGCCGTACCGCTCCGCGTCGTAGACGGGGCCGAACGCCGAGCCGATCTCCAGCTCGCACCCGTTGCACGAGCCTGCGTCGATGTGACGCAGCTGCACCGACCCCGCGAGCGGACCGGGCGCGGTGCCGGCCGCGTCCTCGGCCGCAGGAGCCGGCAGCTCCGGCTCGGCGACCCGGCCGGTGGAGAGGATCTTGCGCAGCACGCTCATCGGGAGGACGCGCCCGTCGGCTGGCTGGGTGTCGCGGTGTCCTCATCGCTGAGCAGCTCGAGCTGGTCGGACAGCAGCTTGGTGCGGATGCGCCGTGCCACGGCCAGCAGCTCGGCGATCTCGGGGTCCGTCACGGCGTAGAGGACAGCGGAACCGTCCCGGCGCGTCGCCACGAGGCCCGACGCGCGCAGGACACCCAGCTGCTGGGACAGGTTGGAGGCCTCGACGTCGAGCTCGGCGAGCAGCTCGCCGACCGAGTGCTCGCGCAGGCAGAGCTTCTCGAGGATGCGGATCCGCAGGGGGTGCCCCAGCGTCTTGAAGAGCTCGGCCTTCAGCTGATGGACCGGTGTGGTCATCGTGGGCCCTCTCTCGTCGGCGGTGCTCGCAACCGATCATGCCACAGAGTGATCACTTGCAGAACTCTGCAAGTGCGGGAGCCGTGGAGGCCCGGCCGGATCTAGGGTGCTCGTGTGCCCGATCCCCTCGTCCGGCTGCCCGACGGCACCGTCAAGCAGGTCTCACCACTCTCCGGGACCGTCGTGTGGACGGTCCCCGGCCGCGCGCACCGACCCCTCAGCGGGCCCCCCGAGAGCCGCCAGCGCGTCGACGCCGGCGACGCCGACCGGCTCTGCGCCTTCTGTGCGGGCCGCCGCCTCGAGACCCCGCCGGAGAAGTCCCGCCTCGTCCTGGCGCCCGACGGGACACCGACGGTGCTGCGCGACGTGCCCGCCGAGCACCTCGACGACACGGTGCCCGAGCTGCGACGGATCCCGAACCTGTTCGAGATCCTGCCGGTCGACTACTGGCGCGCCAACCACGGGTACGTCGTGCCGGCCACGGTGCTCGACCGGTTCCGCTCGTACACAGCGACAGCGCAGGGGCGCGCGCACGTGCTGGCGATCGTGCGCGGGCGCCTCGCGGCCGCCGGCGTGGCCGACGACGAGTGGACCCGCACGACCGAGGCCGACTGGCTCGAGCGGGGTCTCGACCTCTTCGCCGGGTCGCACGACGTGATCGTGGCCCGCCGCCACGTCGTCGACGGTGCCCAGCTCGACGACGAGCTCGCCGGCTCGGGAACCCTCACCCGCGACGAGCACCACCGGTATGTGGCCTTCACGATCGAGGCCCTCCGCGACCTCTACGCCGCGCAGCCGCACGCCCGGTACGTCGCCGTGTTCCAGAACTGGCTGCGACCGGCAGGGGCGTCGTTCGACCACCTGCACAAGCAGCTGGTCGCGATCGACGAGCACGGCCCGGAGATCGAACGGGAGAGCGTCCGGCTGCGCGACGACCCCGACCTGTTCACCAGCGCCGTCGTCGACCACGCCGCGACGCACCGGCTCGTCATCGCGGAGAACGACCACGCGATCGCCGTGGCCGGTGTGGGGCACCGGTACCCGGCGATCGAGGTGTACTCGACGAGCGAGCACCAGCAGCCCTGGGACCACACCGACGACGAGGTGCGCGCCGTGTCCGACCTGCTGCACGCCGTGCACGCCGCGACCGGCACACACGTGCCGACGAACGAGGAGTGGCACCACCGTCCGCCCGATGTCGCCGAGCCGATGCCGTGGCGCGTCGTGCTCAAGTGGCGCGTGTCGACCCTGGCCGGCTTCGAGGGCGGCACGCGGATCAACGTCAACACCATCGACCCCGCAACGGTGCGCGACCGGGTCGTCACCGAGCTGCAGCGGCTGCGCACCGCCGGAACCATCGGTTCGATGCGCCTCGGGGACGAGTGCTCGCACCGCCTCGGGTCGCTCGGCTACGCCCGCGGCGGGCGCTGACCGCACGCTCGATGGTCAGCGACCGCGGCGGGCCTGCCTACCGAGAGGGCTACTGCGGCCCGACGGGCAGCACGGTCCGCTGGTGCGTGGAGTTGATGACCACGGCGGACGACGCGTACCAGGCGAGCAACGCGGTGACGATGCCCAGCACGCCACCGACACGCGTGAACGCGACGGTTCCCGTGTAGTCCCCGGCGGCGAGGGCGAAGAACGTCACCGTGAGGAAGACGAAGACGAGGAACACCGCGATGCTCGTCCTGCGCGCCGCGATCGTCATGTACAGCGTGAAGATCCCCCACGCGAGCAGGAACACGCCGACGCCCTTGCCCTTGTCCGAGCCGGCGCCTGACAGGTCGGTGAAGCGGGCGAGGAACCAGAACGACAGCCAGAACGCCCCGTAGGAGCAGAACGCCGTCGCGCCGAACGTGTTGCGGTTCGCGAACTCCCAGATCCCCGCGGCGAACTGCGCGAGACCGCCGTAGAACAGCGCGAGACCGAAGACGACCGGCTCGACCGTCACCGGCAGCAGGCCGGCGTTGACGAAGCTGAGGACGAAGGTCGTCAGCGCGAACGCCGCGAGTCCGAGAGCACCGGGATCTGCGGGTGGAGCGACCGGTCGGACCACTGCGTGCTTCGCAGCGGGCGAGGTGGCATCGACGTCCTGAACGGCGCTGTTCATCATTGAACCCCCGGTTCACCGCCGGCCCCGGCTGAGCGCGGCGCACTGTCTTGACATCAAGACGCTAGCGGCTGCTCGCTGCGACGGCGAGCGCTCGGAGCGATCGACGTGCACCGGCGCGGCGCGTCAGCGCACGAGCGGCTGGACCTCGGCGGCGACGAACCGCACGAATCCTTCGGGGTCCGGCTCGTCGGCGGTCGGCTGCAGGACGACCGTGTCGGCGCCGGCCTCGGCCCAGCGCCGGACGGCGTCGGCCACCGTCGCCGCGTCACCGGCCACCCCGACGTCCTGCGCCGGGTCGAACCCCCACGCTCGCCGCTCTGCGTCGAACCGCTCCGCCGCACGCTCTCCGGTCGCCGCGAGCACGTTCACGATCAGGGCGTGAGGGCCGCTGCGCCCCGCCGCGAGACGACCCGCGTCGATGTGCCTGCGCGCCTGCCGCAGCGCGTCGGGCGTCGTCCCGCACGTGATGAGCGTGGCGTCGGCCAGCTCACCGGACAGCTGAAGGGAGCGCGGCCCGCCCGCACCGACCACCAGCGCCGGAGGCACCGCCGGTGGCCAGTCCAGGCGGACGCCGTCGAGGTGCACGTACCGGCCCGCCGTCGTGACGCTCTCGCCTCCGAGGAGCGCCGACAACGCGGTCGCGTACTCCCGCAGGAGCGTCATCGGAGACTCGACCCGGGCGCCCACCTGGCCCATCCAGTCCTGGACCCCGTGCCCGATGCCGACCGTGATGCGCCCCGGGAACAGCCGGTGCAGCGTCGCGGTCTCCATGGCCGCGACGGCGACGTTGCGGAGCGGCACCGGCAGCAGGCCGACCCCGATGTGCAGCCGGTCGGTCCAGGCGAGTGCTGCGGCCGCGCTGGCGACCCCGCTCTCCCGGAAGCAGTCCTCCCACAGCCACAGCTCCGCGAGGCCCGCCTCGTCGGCCGCGCGCGCGACCCCGCGGAGCCGCTCGGGCGGGAGCTGGGGCACGAACACGGCACCGACGGTCGTCATGCGCCCCATCCTGTCGCAGCGGACCGGGCTCCCGCGGCGGTTCGGCGGGGCCCCGGCTCGGCGCCCCTCAGTAGGTGAAGGTCTCCACGCGGGTGCGCAGGTCGGCGGACAGGCGGGCGAGCTCGCTCACCGAGTCGCCCATCTGGACCAGCACGTGCGCCGAGGCGTCCGCCGAGGTCGCGACCCCGGTGATGTTCGACGCGATCTCGCTCGACCCCATCGCCGCCTCCTGCACCCCCCGACTCATCTCG
>DASVMA010000157.1:0-3765 GCA_036384595.1 Cellulomonas sp.
GCACCCGGAGATAGCCGACGGTGCGGGCGCCGGTCCCCACGTCGGCGACCGCGAGCCGCCGGATCTGGCGGTCGGTCGTCAGGACCGTCGGGCGAGGTCCCTCGAACCCCCCAGGGGTACCGGGGTCGAGCACCACGGCGTGGGAGGGCCTGCGACCGGCGGGCAGCTCGAGCACGTCACCCACCCGGAGCCCCTCGAGCGACCGCGCGACCTCGGCAGCCCGCGCGGCCGAGGCCTGCCGGGTCAGCTCGCGCTCACGTTCGGTGAGGGAGCGGCGCAGCGCGGCATACTCGGCGAAGTCGCCGAGGTGGCACTGCATCGCCTTGGCATACCCGTCGAGCGCCTCGGCGTGGCCCTGCGCCTGGCGCGCGAGCCCGACGACGCCGCGGTCGGCCTGGAACTGCGCGAACGACGTCTCGAGGACCTCCCGGGCGCGGTCGCGACCGACCTGGGCGACGAGGTTCACGGCCATGTTGTACGTCGGGCGGAAGCTCGAGCGCAGCGGGTACAGCCGCTTGGAGGCGAGCCCGGCGAGCGCGACCGGGTCGAGACCGGGGTGAGCGACGACGACCGCATGCCCCTCGATGTCGATGCCGCGCCGTCCGGCACGCCCGGTCAGCTGCGTGTACTCCCCCGGGGTGATGTCGACGTGCGCCGACCCGTCCCACTTGACGAGCTTCTCGAGCACCACCGATCGCGCCGGCATGTTGATCCCGAGCGCGAGCGTCTCGGTCGCGAAGACGGCCCGCACGAGGCCTCGTGCGAAGAGGTCCTCGACGGTCTCCTTGAACAGCGGCAGCATCCCGGCGTGGTGGGCCGCGACGCCGCGCGCGAGCGCCTCCACGAAGGCCCAGTACCCCAGGACGTCGAGGTCCTCGTGAGGGATCGTCGCGCACCGCTCCTCGACGGTGTGCCGGATCTCCGCCTCCTGGGCCGGCGTCGTCAGGCGCACCCCCGCGGCGAGGCACTGCGACACGGCCGCCTCGCAGCCGACGCGCGAGAAGATGAAGAAGATCGCGGGCAGCAGCTCGGCGTCCTCGAGCAGGTCGACGACGGCGAACCGCGGGGTGGGGCGGCCGAGGCCGGGTCCCGGGCCCCGGCCGTGCCCGCGCGCGCCACGGTCGCCCGCGCCACGGCGACCTCGGTACAGCGGACCCTCTTCCCGTTCGACCCGGTGCAGCAGGTGCGCGACCTCAGGGTTGATCGGCGGGTGCACACCCGGGTCTGTCGGGTCGACCGGACCGGCGTACAGGTCGTGGAGCGTCCCGCGGACGAGAACGTGCTGGCTGAGCGGGACGGGCCGGTGCTCGCTCACGACGACCGCGGTGTCGCCGCGCACCATCGTCAGCCAGTCACCGAACTCCTCGGCGTTGGACACCGTCGCGGACAGCGAGACGAGCTGGACGTCGTCGGCGAGGTGAAGGATGACCTCTTCCCAGACCGGGCCGCGGTAGCGGTCGGCCAGGTAGTGCACCTCGTCCATGACGACGAAGCCGAGGCCGTCGAGCGTCGGGGAGCCCGCGTAGAGCATGTTGCGCAGGACCTCGGTCGTCATGACGACGACTGGAGCCTCGCCGTTGACGGTCGTGTCCCCGGTGAGCAGCCCGACGTTCGGAGCCCCGTGGCGACGGACGAGGTCGCCGTACTTCTGGTTCGACAGCGCCTTGATCGGCGTCGTGTAGAACGCCTTGCGACCCGTCGCGAGCGCGAGATGGACAGCGAACTCGCCGACGACGGTCTTGCCGGCGCCGGTGGGCGCCGCCACCAGCACGCCACTCCCCCGCTCGACGGCCTCGCACGCCTCGACCTGGAAGTCGTCGAGCTCGAACTCCAGCCCCGCGCGAAACGTGCCGAGCTCGGTGCGTGCGGCCGACTCGCGTCGCCTCGAGCTCGCGTACCGCTCCGCAGGGGAACCCTGTACGGGGTCAGGAGTCCGCCTGCTCGTCGTGGGTGCCACGTCCTTCACCCTAGGCGACCCGGCGTACGCACGGCTCTCAGGCGAGCACGTGGACGGCGCCGGAGTGCACCTGCGCGAGCAGCGGGACCGGGCCGAGCCGTTCCCCGTCGGCGAACGCATCGGGCGGCGTGCCGCCGAGCGCTCCGACCGGCTCGATCAGGACCGTCCGGGACCGGAACACCTGCACGGCGGGGTGGTGGACGTGCCGTCCCGGATAGATGCTCGGGAAGATCTGGACGACGCCGCGCTTCGTGAACGGTCCCGCCACGACGACGTCGAGCAGCCCGTCGTCCAGGAGCGCATCGGGTGCGATCTTCATGCCGCCACCGAACCAGGGGGTGTTGGCGACGGCCACGAGGGTCCCGGCGGACTCCCACACGACGTCGTCGAGGGTCAGCCGGTAGCCGTAGGGGCGGAACCGGCCGAGCTCGGTCGCGAGGGCACGCACGTAGCGGGCTCCTCCGCGAGGCCAGGTCAGCGCGTTCGCGCGGGCGTTGATGGCCGCGTCGATCCCGCACGAGAGCACCCCGAGGTACCACTCGTGGGCGGAGTGGAGCGGAGGGCGGACGCTGACGGCGTCGATCGCGCGCGGCCCGTGCGCCAGGCCGTGCTCGATCGCGGTGACCGCGGCGTCGACGTCGCCCAGAGGGAGCCCCAGGGCGCGTGGCAGGTCGTTGCCGGTCCCTGCCGCGATGATCCCGAGGGGAAGGCCCGTGTCCGCGACGACGTTCGCGCCGAGGTGGACCATGCCGTCGCCGCCGACGACCACGAGGGCGTCCAGGCCGTCGACCGCCGCGTGGCGGGCCCGCGCCGTCGCCGTCTCGAGGTCCGGTGCGGAGAGGTCCTCGACGTGGTGGCCGCGGCGCCGGAGCGTCTCGATCGCGTGCGCTCCCGCACGTCGGCCGTGACCGCGGTCTGCCGTGGGGTTGACGACGACCCCCAGCGTCGTCATCCGCCGTCCGCGCGCGTGCCGTCGAGCCCGGGCAGCCCGTCGGCGATCCGCTTCTTGTCGATGCGCCGGTCATGGACGAGGCAGATCGCGAGCGCGGCGAAGTACAGGACGACGATGGGCAGTGCCATGACGATCATCGTGATCGCGTCCGGGGTCGGGGTCATGACGGCCGAGAAGACGAACGCGAGCATGACGGCCCAGCGCCATCCCTTGGCCCACGTTCGGGCACGGACGAGGCCGGCGAAGTTCACCGCGACCATCACGACGGGCAGGACGAACGCGAGCCCGAACGCGATGACGAACCGCATCACGAAGCTGAGGTAGACCTGGGCGTCGATGAGGTTGGCGGCGCCCTTGGGCGTGAAGTCCGTGAGGACCCGGACCGCCGTCGGCAGCGTCCACCAGGCGAGCCAGGAACCCGCGAGGAAGAGCGGGACCGCCGCGCCGAGGAAGCCGATCGCGTAGGTCCGCTCGCGCCGCGTCAGGCCCGGTGTGATGAACGCCCACAGCTGGTACAGCCACCAGGGGCTCGTCACGATCATCCCGAGGAACAGCGAGACCTTGATCTTCATGTCGAAGGCTGTCGCGAGCCCTGAGAAGTTCACCGAGACCAAGCCGCCGCGATGGGCTGCCGTGTCGAGGAGAGGCTGCTGGAGCGTCTTGAAGACTGGGTCGTACAGGATCCACCCGAGGACCGCACCGACGGCCACGCCGCACGCAGCGAGGAAGAGGCGCTTGCGCAGCTCACGCAGGTGCTCCCGCAACGGCATCCGGCCGCCGAGGTCTCCCGGGCGGCTCTCAGGTGGCACAGCGGCTCAGGTGCGCGGCGGGGTGCCGCCGTCGAAGCCCTCGTACG